>CAJXNM010000059.1 GCA_913057135.1 uncultured Halieaceae bacterium | reverse complement strand
CCATGCACGCAATCCTTCGATTGGATGTGGCAGGTCAGCCGCGGGGGTGGTTAACCCTGCAAGAGGCTATCTCTGCCTACGCCCGAGGCGATGTCGTTTACGGCATCGGTGGTGCACTGCCCCCTGTGTTTGGTGGCGTTCAACGCATCAGCGGATGTCGCTCCAAAATTGTGCTTCAACCTATCATCGCCACCGAAGGTCGTGTCATCACGGGGTTCACACCACCCCTGTGTAATCGGACCCTGTTTCGTCGTGATGATCATCGCTGTCTCTATTGCGGCAATCAGTTCCAGCGCAGTGAGTTAACCCGGGATCACGTGCTACCGGCTTCACGTGGTGGGCGCGATCGCTGGGAGAACGTTGTCGCAGCCTGCAAACGCTGTAATTGGACGAAAGACTGCAAAACACCCGAAGAGGCCGGCATGCCGTTGCTGGCGGTGCCGTTTCGACCGAACGCCTACGAGTGGCACTTCTTAGCCAAAGACCGTGTCTTGGCAGATCAGATGGACTACCTTTCTCAGCAGTTTCGCGCCGAGCGTGACTGGGCAAACTGACGCCCCCGCAGGCCTCGCTTCCTGATAGTCTCTGGTTACCGTTGTTATCCGAGAGCATCACCATGAGTAGCCGCACGCCACACTCGGCCGTTAACGATCTGATTGAGCAGATAAATGGCAGGATCCTAGGCCAAGCATCGATCATCGAAGGTCTGGTATTGGCGTTGTTATGCAATGGCAATGTACTGGTAGAGGGCTTGCCCGGTACGGCCAAAACCCGAGCGATCAAGACCCTGGCCAGTGCTCTGGGGGTGTCGTTAGGCCGGATTCAGTTTACCCCCGATTTGCTCCCTGCCGACGTCACAGGTAGCGAGACCTATGTAGAGTCTGAGACGGGGGGCCAACTGCGCTTTGAGCCGGGTCCAATCTTCAATCAGCTGGTGCTAGCCGATGAAATCAATCGGGCGCCCGCCAAAGTGCAATCCGCCCTGCTTGAGGCCATGGAGGAACGACAAGTCACCGTCGGCGGAACCACCTACCCTCTGCCACCGCTATTTATGGTCATGGCTACGCAAAATCCGATTGAGCAGGAGGGAACCTACCCGTTACCGGAAGCGCAGACCGATCGATTTCTGTTCAAGCTACGGGTCGATTATCCCGACGCCAATGCCGAATTGCGCATCGTGCAAATGCTGCAGACCGAGGAGCAACATCAGTCGCCCTTGCCGGCGGTACTATCAAACGACGATCTGCTAGCTGCTCGCGACGCGATCCATGATATGCCGGTGGCGCAGGTAGTTGAGCAGTACCTGGTCGATTTAGTCTTGGCGACTCGCCAGCCAACAGGAATATCTGACAAGCTAGTGCGATGGATTGCGGTGGGCGCTAGCCCCAGAGCCAGTATTGCACTGCACCGGGCGGCGCGCGCGCGAGCCTGGCTAGTAGGGCGTGACTACGTCACCCCTGAAGACGTTCAGGCACTGGCACCTGCGGTGCTGCGCCACCGCTTGGTACTCAGCTACGACGCATTGGCAGAGGGCGTCGATAGCGACGCTGTCATCGCAGAGCTAATAGCGGTCGTTGCTGTAGGCTAATGCCATGGCCGGGGGTGCCTATACCAATCTGAAGCAATTGATGGGGCTGCGACAACATGCGCGGCACATTAGCTTGCTGCCGCAGGCACCAGCGAGCTCGGTGAATAACGGGCGGCGCCGCACCCACCTGCGGGGTCGCGGTTTGGATTTTGCAGAACTGCGACACTACCGCCCCGGTGATGACATCCGCTGCATGGACTGGCATCGCACCCGACGCTTGGGTACGCCCTATGTACGCGTATTCACCGAGGAGCGGGATCGTCCCGTTTGGTTGCTGGTCGATCAACGACCTGCGCTGTTTTTTGGCAGCCGCTTCCAAATGAAATCGGTAGCCGCAGCTGAGCTTGCGGCACTGTTCGCTTGGCACATGATCGATCACGGTGACCGGGTGGGTGGGCTTGTTATGGGCGACCAACAAAGTGCCCACAGTACACCCAGCCGCTCATCGGCTACGGTTACCGCTTGGATGGAACGCCTAGTTGCACTTAACCACGGGTTGCACGCAACAAGACCCCAAAAGACCTCGGGTACCGCGCTTGCAGAGGGTATCGATCATCTTGCTCGGCAAGTCAGCCATGATGGGTTGGTGATACTCATATCCGATTTCCATGACTGGGATGGACACTGCCTGGCGCTGCTCCGCAGGATTGGTCGCAATAACAGCATCATCGCCTGCCATATTTCCGATGAACTGGAACGCAATATCACCCCTGCAGGTACGATGGTAATTACCGATGGCCAGCACCAACTGCAGGTCGATAGCCGCGACACCACGGTAGCGGCTCGGTACAGCAATGATTTCAACCAGCACTTTGAAGCACTTCAGGCCAGTTGCTACCGGGAGGGCATTCCACTATTGACCTTCGATACAGGTACAAGTGTCGTGAACCAGTTACAGGTGCATAGGCCGTGGAGCGGTCAGTGACCGCCCGTTGGATACACGCGCCCCAGCGGGTGACGTCACGCTTGCTTGCCACCACGATCTGCATGCTGATGATCTGCACACTACAAGCGCCGTATTGCATGGGTGGAACAGTAGCCATCACTGAGAGGCCATTGCCGGTTCCCAATGAAGAGGCCAGTGCCCCACTGCCCGAATTGCCAGAACGCTTTGGTAATCCCGTTCTGAGAGGCTGGCACGAAATACGTGGCCCATCATCCATCTCATGGCTACCGACCGCACCCGGATGGCGTGTACTGGCGGTCGTCATGCTGTTATGGCTTGTCAGACGTGGCTGGCGGGCATGGCGCCTGTGGTGGCGCAATCGCTACCGACGGGAAGCGCTGAGACGCTTGGCGCACAGTAAACACTGCCCATTAACCATCAATGAAATTCTTAAGCTAGCCGCCATGGCCGCCAGCTCCCGTCACGAAGTAGCGTCACTTTCCGGTAATGCATGGATCGCTTGGCTTGAGCAAAGAGCACCCAGGGTAACCTTGAGCGACGACACGAAAACACTGCTCTCTGGGTCACTTTACGCTCAGGCAGAGCAGCTAACCTGTGCCGCATTCAGCGCCGACGCCGCCCTGTGGCTTCGGCAGCATCGAGATGATCATGCCGACACTTGATGCACTATTACAGGGACTCACCTTGGCCAATCCGTGGTGTCTTGGGTTGCTGCCACTACCGTTGTTCATGCGGTTGATACCCCCGTATTACGCGGCACAGGACGCTATTCAAGCACCTTTCTTTGAACGCTTACTGCGAGCCGCAGAGGCGCCCCGGCGCTTGGGTGCGGGTATCCGACAACGACAAGCCCTGCAGCGTGCACTGCTGATTGGCCTGTGGATTGCACTGGTTATAGCAGGCGCACAACCTCAATGGCTGGGCTCACCCATTGAGCAACAGCGGGCGGGGCGGGATTTGATGATTGCGGTAGACCTCTCGGGTTCCATGGAAACCGAGGATTTCACGAGATCCGATGGCAGCCCCAGTAATCGCTTAGACGCGGTTCGTGATGTGCTACAGCGCCTGGTCGAGGAGCGACAAGGGGATCGCCTAGGGTTAATTGTATTTGGCAGCGCCGCGTACTTGCAGGCGCCGTTTACCGAAGATCACAAGGTTTGGCAGCAACTCCTTGATGAGACACGTATTCGGATGGCAGGGCCGAGTACGGTACTGGGGGATGCTGTTGGACTTGCCATTAAGCTGTTTGAGCAAACCCAATCTGATCAGCGCGTTTTGTTACTGCTTACCGACGGTAATGATACGGGCAGCGTTGTGCCACCTATCGATGCAGCAAGGGTGGCAGCTGCTCGTGATATTCGAATCTACCCTATTGCTATTGGCGACCCAGAGGCGGTGGGTGAAAAGGCCATCGACACCCAGACCCTGTCACGTATGGCCGATGTCACCGGTGGTCAGAGCTTTATTGCCCTCGACAGGGCAGCGCTTAATCAAGTGTTTAGTCTGCTAAAAGAGCTGGAACCTAGCGTCTTTGACAGCGTGTTCTATCGTCCGACAACCGACTTGCACTGGCTGAGCATTGCCCTGTGGTTAGTGCTCTACACCGGCCTACGCACGCTCACTATGCTATTCGATAAGCCTCGGCGTGTTTGATCTATTGGTTCACTTCCATTTTTTGCGCCCCGAGTGGTTACTGCTATCACTTCCCCTATTGGCGCTGGAGCGCTATGCCCGCAAGCGTGAGCGCCCCACCAAGACCTTAATAGCGGGCATCGATCCCGAACTGCGCCGCCATCTTGAGCAGCCACCTAGTGCAAAGCAGCGCATCAACCCCGACTCTATGTTCCTCTGGCTGCTGAGCTTGTTAATTGTCATCGCCGCCGGACCGAGCTGGCGTCAGCAACCAACCCCCCTCGCCGAGGACGCAGCCGCACTGGTCATCGTGCTAGACGTGTCCCGCTCGATGGATAGCAGCGACGTAGCCCCCACTCGACTGCAGCGCGCTCGACAGAAAATGCAGGATTTACTAGAGCGACTGCCCGATAAACCGGTATCGGTCATCATCTACGCCGGCAGTGCACACACCGTGCTGCCGCTATCGATGGACCATGACATCGTGCGCAATTACCTGGCGAGTTTGACCACCGATATTGCGCCAACATCGGGCAAATTACCCGAGCTTGCCCTACCGAGCATCGATCGAGCACTACTGAACCGTCAGGGGACGGGCAATATATTGTGGGTCACCGATGGCATCAGCCAATCATCAGCGTCGAAGATCCGGTCCTGGTGTCGTACCCAAAACAACGAACTGCTGGTTTACGGTGTAGGCAGCGAGAGTACTGAACCCGGTATCGCACCCCTTGAGCGCAAAAAATTGGCGCAACTGGCCGATGACTGTGACGGGCGCTACTTTGATCTTTCGGTCGATACCCGCGATGTCGATGCCATGGTGCAACACATGGCTAACGTCTACCGGGTGATCGATGATCAGGGGCTGCCATGGCTTGATGGCGGTGTTATTGGGGTATGGCCGGCGCTGTTGCTGACACTGCTGTGGTTTCGACGGGGCTGGACGCGGAATTGGCTATGGCTGTGTCTGCCACTGGTGCTTTGGCAGCCCGAGCCCGTTAGTGCACAAGCAGCACGGGATCGACATCTGACGGCACCGGTGCCCGCTGAAACCAACGAACAACGGGCCACAAGTGCCACAATCCTAAACATCATCGACGCCTTTGCAGAACTCTGGTTAACACCCAATCAATACGGCCGACTATTACTGGAATGGGGGTATTACCAACGCGCCATGGTGGTCTTCGAGTCTACTCAGTGGCGCGCTGTTGCCGCCTACTACGCGGAAGACTTTGAACAGGCCAGCTTATTATTTAGTCGACATAACAATGTCCATGGCTATTTCAATGAAGCCAATGCCCGGGCACAACAGAGGGACTATGTCGGCGCGTTAACCCTCTACGACAAAGCCCTACAACTGGCGCCGAGCTATACACCAGCGCTTGAGAATCGTGAGCGTGTGCAAACTATTGTTGATGACATTGATCGGCTCAGCGCCTCCCAACAAGATGAAGCGGGGGTCAGTGCCGATACGGTAGAGGCTGAGGACCCACAAATAGGCGAAGGGGACGAACGTATCACTTTTGAGCAGGAGCAAGGTGCCAGCTACAGCGCCGAAGAGCTGCTGGCCAGCCCGGAAGTCACGGAACTCTGGCTCAATGGTGTGCAGCAGGATCCCAGTCAATTTTTGCGCACGAAATTCCGCTACCAACTCGATGAACGGGGCGTCAGCGAACCATGATGTTGCGCCTGCTCAATGGATTATTGGTGTTGCTTGGGATTGCCTGGCTGCCCCTTGCGCAGGGGGCTGGCGAAAGCACTGCCATACCCGAGCCTGTGGTACTCAACACCAGCCTGACACCGGAAACCGATATCGTACCCGGACAACGGGTCCGACTTCGGCTCACGGTGGCAACACCACGTTGGTTCACGGGGGGCACGCGCTTGCGACTGCCCGAGGTTCCAGATTTACTGGTTTTACAAAATCAGCGCTTCGCCAGTAACAGTACCGAGCAGCGTGCTGGGCAAACCTGGAGCGTACAGCGCTGGACCGTGGATCTTTTTGCCACACGTCCCGGGCGTTACGTCATACCGCCCATACAGGTTCTTACAACCATCTCCATCGCTCCCGGCGTTGACCGGGAGCAGCAACTCGCAAGCTCGCCCATCGCATTAACGGTAACACTGCCACCGGCGCTGGCGGAACTGGATCACTGGGTGGCGAGTCCCGAGGTGAGCCTCAGCTCCAGTCTTGATGACACAGCATTGTCGGTCGCGTTAGGGGATGCCATTGAGCGCCGTATTACCCTTACAGCCACCGATGTCATGGCGATGATGCTACCGGCTGTAGGGGCCACAGCCAGCCCCAGTTTACAGCACTACGCACAGCCACCTCAGCAGCGCAATCGAGCCAACCGTGGCCAACTGTTAGCCGAGCGCGCGCAACCGACAACGTGGATCGCCACTGAAGCTGGCGCCACACAACTGCCGGCTGCCGAGGTGCACTGGTGGCATACCGAGCGCAAAGAGCTAATTACCTTGCGCCTACCTGCTATCGATATCGAGATTACGGGCACGCCAGAAAAGCATCAACAAGGGCTCTTTCAAGCAATGGCTCAAGCAGTGAACCTGCCAGTGATGTTGATGGCATTGACCGCCTGTCTCGCTGTTACCGCTATCTATCGCTGGCGTCACAGGCTGAGGCGCCTAGCTCAACTGGGTTTGTCGCTGCTTGTGGCAACCGGCCGTTGGCTACAACGGCTAAAGGACCCCGTATTACCCACCAAGCTCAACCCCGCCGGTAGCCCGGGGCGATCATCGGTAGCGCCGTCACGTGAGCCGTGATCCAAGTACCCCGAACATCAATTTTCACCTCGGTACCGGGTTCAACAACACTGGCATCGACAAAAGCCATGGCGATCGGTGCACCCACGCTAGGGCCGAAGCCCCCTGAGCTAATGGTGCCAATAGCGACACCGTCAGCATTGTGTACTGATTGTCCTTCGCGCACGGGCCGCTTGCCGGTGACTTTTAGACCAACACGTTGTCGTTCAGTGCCGTTGCTCAGTTGATGGGCAATGTGATCGGCACCGGGATAACCGCCGGCGCGAACGCCCCCCGGCCGGCGCGCTTTGGCAATAGCCCAAGGCAAACCCGCGCTAACAGGGGAAATATCGTCACTCAACTCATGGCCATACAAGCATAGACCCGCTTCTAAACGCAGTGAGTCGCGAGCGCCCAATCCGATAGCCGCCACCTGGGGTTGCTCAAGGAGTAGGCGGGCCAGTGGCTCTGCGTCATAGTTAGCCACAGACAACTCAAACCCGTCCTCGCCGGTATAACCAGAGCAGGAGATCCAGCACCGAATGCCGGCAATGGTGTACTCGCCGGCTCGCATAAAATAGAGGTCATCAATAGCGGGTACCAGGGCTGCAAGGACAGTTCTAGCGGCTGGCCCCTGCAGCGCCAGTAGGGCCTGTTGCTCTAACACCTCCACCGCAGCGGTTTTACAGGCTTCCTGAATAATGGTCAGGTCGCTGTGCTTACACGCGGCGTTTAAGACCAGCATAAAACGGTGATCATCCAATCGCGTGACGATCAGATCATCACAGACGCCCCCTGACCCATTGGTCAGCAGTGAATAGGTGGCATGCAGCGGCGCTAGGCCCACTAAATCCGCAGGCATAATCGATTCCAATTCGGCCGCTGCCTGCTCACCCGATACGATCACTTGTCCCATGTGCGATACGTCAAACAAGCCAGCTTCGGCCCGAGTATGTAAGTGCTCTTGAATGATGCCGCCGGGGTACTGAACGGGCATGGAGTAGCCTGCAAAGGGCACCATACGCGCCCCTAACGCCCGATGCAGGGGCTCCAGAGCTGTCACGTGCAAGTTACTGTTGTCAGTCATGTGGTGGTGGCTCCTATTGGGTGACGCGCAAGGCCAGTGAATGCCGCGCATTGTTCATTGCCACTGGCCCCACCGCAAGGCTCTGGGTAAAGTTCGCATTTTCCAATAGAGAGTTAACGTCATGGCCTACGAGCACACCGTCAGTCTTATCGGTTTTCCCGGGAGCGGAAAAAGTACGGTGGGTGTACTGCTGGCCAAGCGCCTTGGAACAGACTTCGTTGACACCGACTTGCTCATTCAAGCCCAGGAACAGGCGACACTGGCCGAGATCATAGCGCGTTCAAGTCACCTGCACCTACGGGCTGTAGAGCAGCAGGTACTGCTCGATATGCCCATTGCACACAGCGTCATTTCAACCGGTGGCTCGGTGGTTTACAGCGAAGCGATCATGCAACGACTCGCTGCCCATTCAACCATTGTGTATCTACAAGCCGACTTAGCGACAGTGGAGTACCGAATTTCGCTGGCACCCGACCGGGGAATAGCCTCATCGAAGGATCAAACCCTGGGGGATATTTACGCCGAACGTATTCCCCTCTACCAACGCTGGGCCAATCTGACCGTGGCCGTCGACAACGAGGCACCCGAGATCATCGTCGGCCATATCGTCGAGCAGCTCGCCGCGAACGCGTAGCTGGGGCATCGAGGATCACCTTGAACGCGCCGTGCTGGCAATGAACGCGTTCACAGTGACGGGCAGACTCTGCCCAGGTAAAGAAATCGCCGGTAAACCCCCCTGGTCGCGGCGGCTTCCCTCTCTATAACGCTTATTGGCATAGCCTTTGCTAAATACTTGATGGGGGCCCGTCTAAACCGACAGGACGTCGGTCAGGATGGGGGTAACAGGGACGTCGCCGGCCAAGGATGGCAACCACGGGCGGGCCCCCATATTTTCAGCAGTTATTGACATGGCTTTTTTGAGATCAAAAAAATCATTGCCTGAAAGGCGCAGTTGATGCCAACTCTGAAGCGTGCGAGGACCCAGCGTTAACCGGGTGTGCCATTCGGCGCAACCGACGCGTTATTGCTCTAACCGGGGGGTGGTTTATGGGCGAACGTAGTGGAACACAAAGCAAAGGTGAGGAAGCCTACGACGACGGCTACGATCCTGTGTTATCAGATCTCATGGATGAAGGTTTTGAAGAGCCTGGCGACGTATTACCGCTAGCAGACCAGCAGGTATCGCTAGCGGCCAAGCGACGCAAGGCCGAGCAGCGCTTAGAAGCACTGCGTTTGCGTGAGGAACTCGGGGACTACGACTTCGATTTCGACGACGACTTTTAGTCACCGTTGGCAGCGGAAGCTAGTCCTGAGCGCCTAGCTCCCGCTGCCACTCGAATACGTTCATCTCGATAAACACAAACGCAAATAACCAAAGCGCTGCATCCCAAAAGTCGAGGAAATCCCCCTCAAAGCCCCAGTACACTGCCGCCAGGGCCAAGGTGGCATAGACGAGTGCCTTTGCGCCGTTGAACACCCACTGCAACCGCGCGGGTAAACCGCCCTGTAACTGTTGTCGGACTTCTATTTCTAGCAGCAGCACCACCAGAATCCAGGCGCCGGCATTAATAACATCGACCATCGCTAGGTCGTGGGCATCGGTGAAGATTTGCGGACTCACAACAACCTGATCAAGGGCGGTGATTTGCAGGGCATCGGTTCCGATAGTGAGACAGGATGTGGCATCTAGGGGTGCGAATTCATCGAAGCCAGTGAGCAACGTCCAGCCTTGATCGACAAGGGTACAAGGGGCTGCCGGAATACTGCTGGCCTCAAAAAACACCTGCCATTCGCCCACGTAGCCGAAGAATGCCGAGACAATGGCCGCGCCACAGACCAATCGCAATCCGTGAATGAGCCAGCGGTTTAAGCCCACTAATTTCTCGTCGGGCAAAATAGCGGTCTCTAACTCAAAGAGCAGCAACAACACCAGCCATGCTGCGGTATCGAGGGTGGCCGAGAATAACTGGACCATCGCCGTGACACTTAGGGCATCGAGCTGGCTGACATCGGAAGCGAGCAATTCTTGCTCAAAAAACAGATAGACATTAAATGACAAGGCCAGATAGGTGGCGTACTTCACCGATCGAAAGAGCTGGTATTTCCAACCAGCCGTTCGTGCTACCTGCGCCATGTCATTCATTACAACACGCCTATGCTTGTTAAACCTGCAGCAAAAGGTGCTCCCGCTCCCATGAGCTGATCACCCGGTTGAACTCTTCAAACTCGTCGAGCTTAACCGCAGCGTAGGCGCGCATAAACATTTCGCCGATCATTTGTTGCAGTTCTGGGGTGTCATTAAGCTGGCGTACACCCTCCTCAAGGGTTCGGGCCACCACAACATCCTCATCGTTGGCGGTGCCTTCGTGAGGCTCGGTGGGCTTTAGCTTCTGACGCATACCGAGCAAACCGCTGGCTAAGGTTGCGGTGATAGCCAAATAGGGGTTGGCATCGGCGCCCGGGAAACGATTTTCAATGCGCAGGTTTTCGGGGGTGCTGTTGGGCACGCGAAATGCAGTGGTGCGATTGTCAAAGCCCCAACTCAAATTAATAGGTGCTGAAATATCGGGGGCCAGACGTCGATAGGAATTCACATTCGGTGCGTAGAAGCTAATTAACTCGGGGGTGTAGCGCTGCAAACCGCCAAGATAGTGCATCATGGCGACGGTGGGTTTGCCGTCGTCACCGCAGAAAATGTTGCGTCCCGTTTCAATATCAATAATCGATTGATGCAAGTGCAGGGCGCTGCCCGGCTCATTCTGCATGGGCTTTGCCATGAACGTGGCGTACATGCCGTATTTCAATGCGGTTTCACGCACAGTGCGCTTGAACACAAACACCTGATCAGCCAAGGACAGTGGATCGCCATGATTGAAGTTGATCTCCATCTGCGCGGCGCCGTTCTCGTGAATCAAGGTATCGAGCTGCAGCGACTGGGCGTCGGCGTAGTCGTACATGTCCTCAACGAAATCTTCGAATTCCGCCACACCATCAATGCTGAAGGATAGTCGCGCCACCTCACGACGCCCCGATCGGCCCTTGGGGGGCATCAGTTCGTAATCGGGGTCGGTATTTTTATGCACCAGATAAAACTCAACCTCAGGCGCGACAATGGGGCGAAGGCCCGCCTCTTCGTACATTTTTAAGATGTAACGCAATACATTGCGCGTCGACAGGGGATGGGGCGTACCATCGGGCTTGTAACAGTCGGCAATGATCTGAGCGGTGGGCTCCCGGGCCCAAGGCACTTTGCGCAAGGTTGCGGCGTCGGGTCTTAGGATCATGTCGGTATCGGTGGGCTCAACAAAATCCCAATGCTCGTCGGTGTATTCACCGGTGACTGTTTGTACCATGATGCTTTCGGGTAATTTGTGATCCCGCTCTGCCAGAAACTGGTGTGCGGGAATAAACTTACCCCGAGCATTGCCGGTCATATCAGGGACAATACATTCGACCTCAGAGATATCGTTGGCTTTCAACCATTCCGCTATGGTGGTCATATCGCTGGGGGGTACATTTCGAGAATCGAAGGGACGGACGGGACTGTGAATAACCGTTGTTTCGTCTGAATCAGACAACGATGGGGGGCACATATCAACCTGCTGGTAGGGAACACCTGAGCAGTATGTGCCTACTCTGGGACGGGCAGCAAGTACCCCCATACACAGGTCATTACAAGGTCGTCATAATCACACTATGAACAGTCATTACCCCCCATCGTGGTACGCCGATTCCGCGCCACAGCTAGCGCCCCTGCCAACCCTGCAGGGCAACATCTCTGCGGACGTATGCGTTGTCGGCGGTGGCTATACCGGACTCTCGACCGCCCTACATTTGCGACAACTCGGATTCAGCGTGGCCCTACTCGAAGCCAATCGGGTTGCCTGGGGCGCCTCGGGTCGCAATGGGGGACACGTTGGCACCGGGCAACGAGCCGATCAGGCAACACTTGAGAAAATGGTTGGCCATGAGCGTGCGTCAAGGTTATGGCAGTTGAGTCTTGATGCCGTCGCTCTGGTGGAAGACCTGTGCCAGCAATTTGCTATTGATTGCGAGCTGGGTACCGGCAACCTTCACCTGGCAGCAAAACGCGCCCACATAGGCGAGTTAGAAGAAGAAGTTCATCACCTTCGGCAACAGTACGGTTACGAGCACATTGAGTTTCTCGACCAGCAGGCCGTGGCGCAACGCACCTCAGCGCAGGGGGTTTACGCGGGCGTGCTCGATCGGGGGGCGCGTCATCTTCATCCACTGAAATATGCGCTCGGTCTGGCCCGGGCAGCACTCAGCCTTGGCAGTGATATCTACGAGCACAGCCGCGTAAAGCACTACCGGACGTCCGATCAAAAGGTCATTGTCAGTACCGATCAAGGCCAGGTCCGCTGTTCCTACCTGGTGCTGGCCTGTAACGGTTATTTGGGCGGGCTCGAAAACCGTATTGCGGGCAATATCATGCCTATTAATAATTTTATGATCGCTACTGAGCCCCTATCAGAGGCACTGGCAGATCAAGTTAACCGTGATCGCTTGAGCTTGTCGGACACCCTGTTTGTCATCAACTACTGGAAACTGTCAGCCGACCGACGAATGCTATTCGGGGGCGGTGAGACTTACAGCTCGCGCTTCCCAAGCGACATTAAAAACTTTGTCCGCCCCTACATGCTACAGCTGTACCCCGAGCTCGCTGATGTAGCCATCACCCACGGCTGGGGCGGCACATTGGGCATCACGCTCAATCGTATGCCCGACTTTGGCCGCATCGATAAGCATACCTTTTATGCACAGGGGTTCTCGGGACACGGTGTGCCGACGGCGACCTTTGCGGGCAAGCTACTGGCCTCGGCCATCCATGGTGACTGTACTGACTTCGATCTGATGGCAGCGGTACCCACCCGCGGCTTCCCCGGCGGCACCCTACTGCGCTGGCCTGGATTAGTTGCCGGCATGCTGTTTTACAGCCTACTCGATCGCTGGGGGCGTTAAATGAGCACCACAGATGCCCCACAGCTGCTTGCCCAGGAGCGGTCAAGCTGGCAGCAACAACTTCGGGACGCCATCCGCGACGGAGCTACACTACTAGCGTCACTAGGTTTAAGCGCTGAAGATGGCGCCTGGTCGCAACAGGCCGCTCGGCAATTCCCAGTGCGGGTACCGCTGCCATTCTTGCGACGCATGCGCTACGGGGACATTAACGATCCGTTGCTTAAGCAAGTCTTGGCGGTCCCAGAGGAAGATCAAGCTGTGCCCGGCTGGAGTAACGACCCACTGGCAGAAGTCGCGGCCAATCCGGTACCGGGTTTGATTCACAAGTACCAAGGTAGGGTTCTACTGCTACCTACCTCGGCCTGCGCCGTTAACTGTCGCTATTGCTTTCGTCGACATTTTCCTTATGGGGACAACCAGCTTAATAACGAGGCCCTCGCTAAGGCCATCGACTACATCGCCGCCGATAGCAGCCTTGAAGAGGTCATTCTCAGCGGCGGTGACCCGCTTATTTTACAAGATAGCGCACTGCACAAATTGCTAGAGCGATTGTCGGCAGTTCCCCATTTACAGCGAGTGCGCATTCATTCCCGCTTGCCAGTTGTCATTCCGGCGCGAATTACCAATGACCTACTAGACGCACTCGGTCAGTCACGTCTGCGTAGTGTTATGGTGATTCACTGTAATCATCCAAACGAGCTTGATGATGAACTTGCCGAAGCACTCAACCACTTGCGCCAGTCGGGGGTACCAGTACTCAATCAATCGGTGCTGCTAAAAAATATCAACGATGACACGGACGTTCTGGTCTCGCTGCAACAGCGCCTGTTCGATGAAGCGGGTGTTCTACCCTACTACCTGCATCTACCCGATAAAGTTGCCGG
>CAJXNM010000058.1 GCA_913057135.1 uncultured Halieaceae bacterium | reverse complement strand
CTATGACCTATGAGCTCTATGCCGTGTACGACGCCGATGGATCCCTCTCGGGGGAGTTGGCTTATTTGGCCGGCAAGCTAATGGGCGTCCGGGACTGTGCCTTGTGCGATATCAGTCACGGTTGGAACCCGTTGGGTAAACGAGCGTGGCGAGTAGCACAGCGGCAGACCTCACAGCGCACTTTTCAGATCACATGGTTGCATCGGGATGAGCAGCCACCGGCAATGTCGACTTTCACGGAAGGGAAACTGCCCGCTGTCATCCTACAGCTGCAAGGTCACTATCAAATTCTGTTGAGTAAGAGTGAGCTGGCGGCTTGCGACGGCGATCTTAAACAGTTTGAGATTGCGCTGGCTCGGAAACTTGAGAGCTAGGTTGCCGGCTTTCGGGCCAGGACCCACAGGAATGTCTCGCCGCCCAGTGTTTTGTAATCGGTGCTCTCGATCGTAAAACCGATGCCCTCTAACCCCGTCATCAGTGTCTCTGGCTCTCGATGACTGTAGAAGAGCGCCTCACCCATAAATGTTTTAGTGCCATCAAACGTAGGCTGACCGGTATAGGCCTCGGTAGCATAGGTAAACAACAGTTGCCCGCCGGGTTTTAACCAGTCAAAGCAGCGAGCCAACAGCGTTAGGTGGTGCTGGGCGGGTACGTGAAACAGCGCGTAGACAATGGTGATGATGGCAAACGTATTGTCATGGAAGTCTACGTCAAGCATATCGGCGCATACTGGAATCATGTCGGGTGCATAGGTGCTTGCCAAGTCGAGCATACGCGCCGAAAAGTCCACCCCGGTGACTGTCCACCCCTGACGCAAGAACGTGGCTGCCACTGGCTCACCAGCACCACAACCCAAATCGAGCAGATGTTGCTGCTCAAGGGAATGCCCCGCTATCAATCCATTGAGTATGGGTGAGATATCGAACTGGCCGCGATTGTCGTGGTAGGTGTCCGCGAAGCGGTCATAAACGGCTTTTAAATCGATGTCTGTTGACGAGGTTGGGCTGGTCACGATGCTAGGGGCACCAGTGCCACGATACGCAGCGGTCCGCCGCTACCACCCTCGACTTTCATGGGTAGCGCAATGATGTACGACCCTTTGGCAGGCAAGTCATTGAGATTCCCGACATTTTCATATCCAACTACGTTGTGTTGGTATAGATACCGATGAACTAAGAAGTCCTTAGATTGACCGAAATCAATGCTCGGGGTATCGAGACCTACAGCAACAATACGGCGCTCACTCAGTAGAAAGGTTGCGGCCTCGAGGGAGAAACCGGGAAAGTGCAGGGCAGCCACGCCTTCAGTCCCGCGTTTCGATGTGCCCATATACCGCTCCCGATCAGGCCAGTAGGCAGCGTACCCAGTGTTTAATAGTACAGCGCATCCTTCAGGAATAGTGCCGTGTTGGGCCTCCCATTGCTCAATAGCTGCTGTCGTTAATTGATAGTCGGCATTATCTGCTGTGAGTTCTCTAACATCGATCACAACAGCGGGGGTGATGAGTGAGCTTAAGGGCACTTCATCGGTGCTCCACCCACCCTTGGCGAAATGTATCGGGGCATCGAGGTGTGTACCCCCGTGTTCTGGGGTATGAAGCGTGAAGGACTCGTAGTGCCAGCCACCTTCTGTCTCGCCAACAAAGTCAGGCTCCAAACGAAAACCAGTTTCAGTCGGCCAGTAAATGGTGTGCTCATTGAAAGCGTGGCTTAGATCAATAAAGCGATAGCCTTCAAAGGGCGAGTCTGCGTTGGAGACGCTACAGGCGCAGCTAACAGCCAGCGCTGCTATGAGTGGACGCAACAACATAGGCAAACCTCCAGCGAGCGCATATGCGCGAGATTAGGCGCGTTTCACAAACTCTGATTTCAGCATCATCGGCCCGATGCCTTCTATCTTGCAATCAATATTATGGTCGCCATCCACTAGTCGGTTGATTTTCACCTTGGTACCAATTTTGGCAGTTGCAGAACTCCCTTTCACTTTTAAATCTTTGATGAGCGTGACGTGATCCCCCTCCGTGAGGGTGTTTCCGTTCACATCACGAACCACTAAGCCCTCTTCAGAGGATACGCTTTCTCCGATACGCCACTCGTATCCGCACTCGGGACAGACGAGATTATCTTGGTCCGCATAGGCATAGGGTGATTGGCATTCGGGGCAGGGCGGCAAGGTATCGGACATTCAGTTCTCCACGGTATGTCGGTAGCGCCCGGCGGCTTTGGCATAGCAAATGGCTGCTACAAAGCCGAGACTGAGTGTGATGAGCAATGCCCAGCGCACCGAATACACGCCGAAATCGCTGAAGGCATCGCTGAGCACACCCACTGAGAGGGGGCCAAGCCCTAGCCCTAGTAAATTAAACACTAGCAAGAGTACCGCTGACGCTTGGGTTCGCAAATGATCTGGCACTAAATTTTGGACGGCGGCATAGGAAGGAGCTACCCAGAACACCGCGACCACCGCTGCAAGCCCCATGAAAATTAACGCAGTGGGCAATGTCGTGCTACCGATTTTAAATGTAGAGCTCTCGGGCCACATCACGAACAAAGCCTGCAGCGGTATGGCAATGAGTAAGCCCATCGCGGGTACCCAAAGTTGCCAGCGCTTGTCGCGTCGCGCCAGTTTGTCGACCAGCCAGCCGCTGAAAATATTGCCAAAACTCCCCCCAACGACACCGATGATACCCAGCCACATACCGGCTTCAACCAAACTCATACCATGCACACGCACCAATAAACTTGGCGACCACACCCCAATGCCGTAACCCGGAATGGCTGCAAAACCAACGCCTAGTGCGATGAAAATAAACGAGGGAATGGTGGCAATACGCTTCATTGACTGCCAGAGGTTGTCGTTGTCCTCGACGAGGGGTTTGGGTTTGACGGGCTCAGCGACTGTGAAATAGAGCAGGATCGCAAGGAAGATGCCCGGTATACCAAAGGCAATGAAGACCGTGCGCCAGCCGTAAGCCTCTGCGATAAGGGCGCCACCGAATAGCCCAACCAAAATACCGATATTCGGTGCAGTGGCTAGAATCCCTTGGGCAAAGGTCCGCTGCTCGGGGGGGAAGTAATCGGTAATCAGGGATTGTGACGGTGGTGTACCCCCAGCTTCACCGACACCCACACCAACCCGTAATAGTGCTAGCTGCCAAAAGCTGGCGGCCAAACCGCAGGCAGCAGTGACCGCGCTCCACGTCGCCATTGAAATCGATAACACATTGCGCCGTGACCAGCGGTCCGCCAAGCGCGCCACCGGTACCCCGAGGGTGGCATAAAATAGGGCAAAGGCCAGACCCGAGATAAGGCCCATCTGGGTATCGCTGGCATTGAATTCAGCTTTGATCGGCTCTAGCAGAATGGTCATGACCTGCCGGTCAACGAAATTCAGGACGTAGCCACAGGTCAGCACCGCCAACACATAGTAGCGTTTCGCGGGTGTGAATTGAGCAGCGATACTGCCGGCGGTCGAACGAGAAGGGTCTGAGCTGCTCATGGGCGGCACTCTGTTGTTTTTTCGCAGGCTATCACTTACTCAGTTAACGTCGAACGGATACTGTGCATCCAAATGAACTATGGGGTTTACCCCGGTTGGCACTGTCCAACTCCATGATCTGGCGTCCCAGTCAATTTGGCTGCCCACATACAGCTGCCAGCGTATTTGTGTGATTAGCGTTGACAGTTATCCGGGGCTCAACAATAGTGTCTATAGATCACGCCACCGTCCATCACACTGTATTACCCATGTAAAAGCCAGAAGGATTTCTAATGAGCACCGACGCAGAAATAAAAGCCTTGCGAGATGAAGTCAGTCAGTTGCAGCAACAGCTGGCGGAACTCAAGCAGCGCAGCGATTGGGTCACCGATGTCGTGACACCTGAACGGGCCCACGGTGCCGTGACTATGCCCACACGCGGGCAATCCTCGACCGAGGTACGAAAGGTTATTGAGGATGCACACGCCCTCGATTTTCGACAAGAACTCAATACCTCATCCTATGTGAATGTCAGTTTTGAGGATGATGAAGAGCAGGTCGCCCTGATGGGATTGCGGGTCAATCTTGCTGACCAGACGGTCTATCCAGAGTCGTTTCGCATCCACGATCAAGTGGTCAACATGGTGGCCCAGCTCTGGCACTGCCCTGTCCCGGATGATTTTGATGAGCGCGGCGTGTACCCCGGTGCCGGCACGGTAGGCTCCACTGAAGCTTGCCTGCTGGCGGGCTTGGCACTCAAGTTTCGTTGGCGCCATTGGTATGCCAAACACAAGAACATGCCCCTTGAGGACACACTGGGTATCCGACCAAATCTTGTGATATCCACGTTATTCCAAGCGGCCTGGGAAAAGTTTTTTCGCTACATGGACGTGGACTGTCGATTGGTATCGCCCGATTCTGCGTCATTCAAAGTGACACCAGAGGCGGTTGCCGATGCCATCGATGAGCACACCATTGGTGTGGTTTGTATCATGGGCAACCACTATGGCGGGCAGTATGATCCGGCGTGGGAAATTGATGCGATGCTTAGCCAGCTCAATCGGGAGCGCGGTTTTCAGGTTGGCATTCATGTCGATGCCGCCTCAGGTGGCTTTGTTGCGCCTTTTCAGGACGATCTCCCCCCCTGGGACTTTCGCTTACCCCATGTGCTGTCGATTTCGAGCAGCGGCCACAAATACGGCGAGTCCTGCTGTGGTACCGGTTGGGTCGTTTGGCGACAACGGGAGGATCTGAGTGCCCATGTGGCTGTCTCTGTGACCTATCTTGGTGGCAATGCCGAATCCTACACCCTCAATTTTTCGCGCCCTGCCAGTGGGGTGTATGTCCAGTACTACAAATTCTTGCGTTACGGCCGCGAAGGTTACCGACACAATGTGGCCCGTATGATGGCGCTGGCAGCAGATATTCGACAGCACTTGCGGGAGATGGTTGATGCCAACGGTACCCCCCGTTTCGTGTTCCTGGACGACGGCGATCACGGCTGTCTGCCTGTGGTAACTGCTATGCTCAACCCAGCAATGCAGGCCACCTACGATGACATCGATCTGCAGCATGTCTTGTCCCAGTATCACTGGTATGTCTCTGGCTACAAGATGGGTTATCTCGATCCGTTGACCGATGTCATGGAGCCATTATTTGTCGATCAAAGCGCCGATAAGACCATGTTCCGCATTGTAGTGAAGGCCAATCTTACCTACGCCATGATTCACAACTTAGTGGAGTCGTTAGAGGCGGCCTTTGACATACTCGATGGGGTCGACTTTTCGTCGCTGCATGCGGTTGACGCAGCGAAGTTGCGTCACCCCCGGCGGCGGCAGCTATCACATCACTGTTGAGCACGCCGCATCGCAGCTCAGTGCGTAACCAGGGCTCGGGATACCGGTTACAGGTTATCTCGCGCCCGGTGTTTAGTGGCAATGAAGGCATGGTGGGGGACGTACAGTAAGTCGGCCACCCGTCGAATAAGGTGTTCCTCGTATTTATGCAGTTCTCCGTCGGCGTAGGCCACCTGCCACATCGCTTCAATGAGTGTCTCGCGCTGTTTGGGCGTGCAACTATCATTGATAACGCGGGTGAACTCGTAGAGCGAGGCCGTGTTATCGACCTGTCGCTCGGCGGTTTCCAGTAAGATCTCGAGCTCTTCAGCACTCAGATCAAAGGCGCTGCGTAAGTGTTTGATGAGGGCATCTTGTTCGTCGGCACTGGCATCAAAATCCGCGCGTGCTACCTCGACAAGTAAGGCCGCAGACGCCAGACGCTGCGGCTGCTGAGTCGTTTCCGATTCGATGGCGCTGTCCTGCAGTAAGGCTTTAAGTTTGGAGATTAGCATAGAATCAATAACATCCGACGAGATGGTGCTTGAATGAACCGATTATCAGCGCCGATCTTGTGATCGGCCCAAAGCCTGTACGGCGTTGTAGAGAAATTGGGTTAGGGGTTGCCGACCTTCAATATGCTGCCAACTCTCTGGCTGGAGCGGTTCGCCGATGACTAGATCGACCGGTTTATCGAAGCGCCGTAGGGATTCATGCATCAACATGGCCATGCGCAACGGCTCGGCGATGTGTGACGCTACATGGAATGGCCTGCTGTTACGGCCATGAAAATACACCGGCACCACTTGCGGTTGATGTTGGCGCACGAGCTTCGCCGCGAACGTCGTCCAGGGCGCGTCTTGCACTTTGCCAAAGCCCATATGTCCGGCGGTGGACACCATGCCAGAGGGAAAGAGCACCAGGGGAATATTCCCCTTGAGCGCAGCCCCCGCCATTTGTTTGGCGCGCACATTACGGCGTTCGGCTTCACGGGTACCCGAGAAGTCAATGGGTAGGAAGTGTTTGGCGAGCTGTCGATCTTGGCACAACAGTGAATTGATAACCACGCGAAAGTCGCCGTGAATGCGCATGGCGATGTTGCAGAGGATCAAGCCATCCATCACACCGAAGGGATGATTGGCGAGGAACAGGGTCGGTTGATCATCGCGCAGTCGGTCGAGGGGGCTGAAATCACAGTTGAGGCTGACGCCGCTCACCGCTAGTGCCTGTTGAAAGAAGCTTTGAGAGTCGAGGCCGCGTCGTTTCAAAGCGAAGTAATGGCGCTCGATTTTGTGGCGCCCGAGTGCGCGCTCAAGGCTGCGGGTAATGCCCCGGGCTATCCAGCTCTGGTCGTCAGACGCATAGGTGAGCCCTGGTATCTCGCGAATGTAATGCTCAAAGCTGGGGTCTATGTCACTGACCATGGCGCTTGCGGCGGTTGTTGGTGTCGATGCCGATGTGTCCATTGCGGTCGCTGCCTCTCGGTTGCGCGCTTCGGGGTGCGAGGTTACGACACCACTACTCCGATGACGAGCCCCCACTTGCCTCACCAGAATTGAAATAGCGTGGTGCCAATGACCGTGCCCAGTGCGTAGCCTAAGACGCCTACCAGCACACCCGGTGTCACCTGGTCGTGCCAACCTTTGGTGGCGGCCATTGCGGGCGCAGTCGTGGCGCCCAGCACCGCTGCGTTGGAGGCGGTAATCAGTTCAGGTAAGGTCAAACGGCAGAGGGCGCCCAAGGACAGTAACACCGCCAAGTGGACCGTCAGCAGTATCAGCACCAGAGCAATGAGTAAGGGCGCTACGCTGACCATGGCGGTGATGTTGGCTCCGGCAGCGATGGCTGCGAAAAAGCTGAAGGAGAGCGCCACTCCCAGTTCGAATCCCCCGGCAAGGTACTGGCGAAGTTGCGGTAGACCGGTCGCTAAGCCCAGTGTTAACAGTGTGAGTACCACGTAGCGCCAGCCTCCAAGGTTGAGCCACGTGACTAGTGCATCGGTGATCGCTACCAGAGCGACCGCAGCGGCTAATGCCAAGCAAAGGGAGGTGGCGGTGACCGCACCAGGCCGCTCTGACGGATCTGTTGTAGCCGATTGATCCATTAATTCCGTCGAGGCTTGTGTTGTGATGGGTGTGGCTGTGTGGGGGACGAAATGGCGACTCAGCCAATGGAGACCGGGCAGCAGCGCCAGCACGCTGAGATAAACCGCGCTGAACAGGTTATCCGCTGCGGTGGCTGCTGCAAAAAACGAGGCGTCGCTGTTTAAACCGGTCACTTCACCGAGTGCGGCATAATTCACCGATCCTCCGATATAGGTTGAGGCAAACAAACCCACGATAGCGGCCTCGCGCCGCGCTGGAATGGTATCAGCTGCCGCAGCTAATGCACCCAAGTCGAGTAACACAGCGGCTACCGCCACTCCGGTAATGGTCCCCAGTGTCGCTAGCATGAAAGCGGCGGTGGTGCGTGAGGCTTCCCTTAACAAGCGGCGCAGGTCCGCTTGAAACAGGAACAGAGGTATAAGCGCCGGCACAATGTAGCTGAAGATAAACCCATAGGCTGGCGCATCATGGGGGATAATGTGCAGGTTTGATGCGGCGATGGCGAGTAAGATGGCGATCACCGCACCCGTGAGTTGTGCGCAGAGCCGGTTTCTCTCGAGTAGAAAAGCGGCGCTGGCAATAACCATAATGGCGGCAAATACAGCCAGGTGGTTGTCGGCGGGAATTAGGGACATGGAACGAGCATCCAATAGGTACGGTAGCTGTTACGCTAGCACAGCTGCCACAGTGACCGACAGACGCGGCATGGGTGGTCGCGCCAATGGGTGATGGTCTGAAGGCAGGGATAGGTTGAGTCGTGACTATTGGGGACAGCAGTACATTACCTGCTTGGCGCCGTGACCTTGAGCGAGCGCTGAAACGCAACCGGGGCGATGCACACAGTCGCTATTTTCAGTTGGCATCGGTGTCGGCGGATGGTAGCCCCCGAAATCGAACGGTGGTCTTTCGGGGTTTCGCGCCGGACAGTCACGATCTTTTGGTCATCTCCGATGACCGCGCGGCCAAGCATACGGAATTGCTTCACAACTCGGCGGTCGCCATCGCCTGGTATTTCTCCCGCAGTCGTGAGCAGTTTCGCGTGGTGGGTAACGCGGTCGTAGCCACTTGCGACAACGATACCCAGCGCTGGCGCCAGCGGTTGTGGTCTGCCCTATCGGACGCTGCAAAAGCACAGTTTTTTTGGCCTGCGCC
This sequence comes from uncultured Halieaceae bacterium, assembly GCA_913057135.1. Classification (GTDB taxonomy): domain Bacteria; phylum Pseudomonadota; class Gammaproteobacteria; order Pseudomonadales; family Halieaceae; genus Luminiphilus. The sequence goes on along the minus strand of CAJXNM010000058.1, from coordinate 5,344 downwards.
CGGCGCACCCTTGTCTTCGGCTTCCCAGAGCACATCATCACATGACCAAGGTAGCCATACTGCAGCGCCGCCCGATAACTTCACCGTGATTGCTGTCAGTCCTGTAAGCGTCGATCATCTGCAATTGACCAACCCGCAGCGTCGATTTAAGAGCCATTGGGACGGTGAACATTGGTCAGCCTGCGAGGTTAACCCATGAGGTGTTTCGTTATGCAGGTTTTACTATGAGCGACCAACAACAACTTCATCAAGCGGCCTCATTGTTGCAGTCCGGCGACTCGGACGAGGCGCTCAAGCTACTGCTATCCCTCAGTCAAAGGGATCCCAACAACGCTAATGTATGGCAATTGATGGCGCTGGCTTACAAGCAGTTGGGTGATTTTGAGCGGGCGGAGCAAGCGTTTCAAAAGGCGCTAGTGTTAGACCCACAGCCCAGTACGCTGACTAACCTGGGAAATTTGTATCGCAAGATGGCGCGGCCTGCAGAGGCTATTAGCTGCTACGACCAGGCTTTGCTATCAGCACCCGACAACATACCCGCACAAGTCAATCGAGGGTGGGCGTTACTCGATGCCGATGACCACCGGGGCGCAGAGCGGGCATTTGCCGACGTTCTGACACAACAGCCCGAGCGCGTGACAGCGCTCACCGGTCTAGCCCAAGCCCTGCAAGGGCAGGGTCGTCAGGATGAGGCACTCGATGTGTTTCAAGTTATCCTGAACGGAGATCCAAACAATGCGGCCGCGCTCAATGGTATGGGTTTATCCCTAAAAGTTTTGGGCTACGCCGATGAGGCGGTGGATTTTCTGTCAAAGGCTGCTCGGGCCGCGCCGGCCTCCTCGGAGGTTCACGTCAATTTAGCCAGCGCATTGGTTCAAGCAGATCGACAGGAAGAGGCGGTTGCGTATTACCAGCGTGCGCTGGAACTAGACCCTTACAATCCCGATTTACACCACTGGTTTAATGGCTACTTGGGAGTTATAGGGCACCCCGACTATTTGCATTCTTATCGAGAGGCCCTAAGGCAACGTCCGGATGCGGTGCCGCTCGCCACCTCATTGGCGCGCAAATTACTATTAAATGGGCAGGGGGAACACGCCTTAGACCTGTTGGAACAGTCCCTAAGTTGTGTACATGAGGCGCGTGCTCGCGCCCATGTTCACAGGGAGCTGAGCCATGTTTTGCGCGAATCTGAGCAGTTTGATGCGGCGCTTGAGCACGCGCGGCTGGCCCAGCAAGCAGCTGAAGATGATCGTGCGGTGCTCGAAGAGCTCGCCACCGCTCTAATGGCGGCAGGCTATTATGAGCCAGCGCTGGTGCAGTTGCGCTCATTATTGCAAGCGAGCCCCCAAGATCAGAGCTTGCTTGCCCTCTACAGTACTGCGCTGCGCTATGCGGATGAGCGGCAGGAATATTGCGCGCTGGTGGACTACGACCGGTTGGTGCAAACGCGATTTGTTGAAGCCCCCAGTGAATTTAACTCCCGTGCCGAGTTTGTCGAGTACCTTCGCAATGCCTTGCTCGCCCTGCACACAACACGTCAGCACCCGGTTGAGCAATCCATGGTGCATGGCACCCAAACCCTTGATGATCTGCTGAGCCGGCGGGATGACGCTGTTGTTGCCCTCCGTCATGCCCTGTATCAACAGCTTTCACACTTGGTGCAAAACCTGCCCTCAGACCCCAATCATCCATTGTTAGCACGTAAGGGCGCTGACATCGCCTTTTCCGACTCTTGGTCAGTTTTACTGCGGCAGCAGGGTTATCACAAAAATCATTTTCACTCAGAGGGTTGGTTGAGTAGTGCTTTCTATTTGCTGGTGCCCGACGCGGTCAACCGAGGGCGCGAAGGCTGGATTAAATTCGGGGAGCCGGGCTTCAAAGCCCGCGAACCCCTCAATGCCGAGTATTGGGTAAAGCCCGCAGAGGGCGCCTTGGTCGTCTTCCCTTCTTATCTCTGGCACGGCACCGAACCCCTCACCAGCGCGAGTCAGCGTATGACGGTGGGCTACGATGTATTGCCCACGACCTGAGCCGGATGCGAGGGGTATGCTGCTGCGATCACGCAATTTGGCGATCGATGCCAGCCCAGTACGGCTCCCGCAAGACGGTCTTAAGGATTTTGCCCGAGGGGTTTCGCGGCAGGGCATCGACAAAACTCAGTTGCCGCGGAATTTTGTAGCCCGCTAGCCGGTCGCGGCAAAACGCGATCATTTCCTCTACGTCCAAGGAGGCATCGGGTTGAAGCGCGAATATAGCCATGAGCGCCTCGCCAAAGGTGTCGTCGGGGACGCCGATCACGGCCACCTCAATAACCCCCGGAATACCTGCCAAGACATTTTCTACCTCCACCGGATAGATATTTTCGCCGCCACTGATCACCATATCTTTCATACGATCGCGGATATACACAAAACCCTCGCTGTCGACATATCCGGCATCGCCCGTATGCACCCAGCCTTGCTGGAGCGTACTTGCAGTAGCTTCAGGGCGGTTGTAGTACTCGAGCATGTTGCTGGCAGACCGAAGGCAAATCTCCCCGGTTTCACCAGGGGGTAGGGGCTGGCCTTGAGCGTCGATAATTTTCACCTCATTACCCGGGCAGGGCCTGCCGCAGGAGCGCAATAGACTTGGCTCACCGGATATGGCTCTTCGATGATCCTCGGGAGCCATCGCGATGACGGTGCCGGTTGTCTCTGTCATACCATAGACTTGGGCGAACTCGCAGCCAAAGACCTCCATGGCTTCCTCGAGTAAGCTGGCGCTGATCGGTGCTGCGCCGTAGGCGATCATCTCGAGCGAGCTGAAGTCGCGCTGCCGAACATTGGGTACGAGTTTTACAATCGCTTGAATCATGGCAGGTACGAAAAAGCCCGTTGTGACACCCTCGCGCTCGATGGTGCTCACTACCCGCTCGGGGTCAAATGTTTCGTGCATCAAGTTATGGGCGCCGTGGGCTAGCCCAATGTAGGTGACGCCGGCACCGCCGATATGAAACAGCGGGGCAACGACCAAATTGATGGTGCCACTGTGATATAGGGCATCGTTTGACATCGCCATCATTTGGGTGAGCGATGTCATGTTGCGGTGGGACAGCACTGCCCCCTTGGGCTTGCCGGTCGTGCCGCTGGTGTATAGCTGCAGCACCGGGCTGTTTTCGTCGACCGTCTCTTCACGCACAAACATCGGTGCCGTGCTGGCCATTACATCGCGCAGCTGCAGAGCTGCGTCACTGCGATTGGCGATGAGCTGGGTTGACCCATTGCGCGCCTGCAATGTGGCCGAAATCGTTTCATCAATCGAGTTATCGGTGACGAATAAGACGTTGACATCGGCATCGTCGAGAATAAAGGCTAATTCCGAGGGAGCTAGTCTAAAGTTAATCGACACCGCCACCGCGCCCACCCGGCTTGCGCCTAGGATGATCGCAAAATGCGCGGCGGAGTTGAGTCCCAGAACAGCCACCCTGTCACCGACCGCTACCCCCATTTCCACCAGTTGATGCGCCACGGCGTGTGAGCACTTCGCCAATGTTGCGTAATCCCAGCAATAGTCGCCGCCTGAAATGGCTGGGTGAGTGGGTCGACGTTGGGCGTGATAATCCACGGGTTGGTGCAGTAGCATGACGATTCTCCTGCAAGCTATTCTTATGTTTAGCCGAGCCGCGGGATTAGTTTCGACAGGCCGCGGGCCCGGGTCATGTGCCGCATGCACTTACCAAGTTAGGACCATGCATTGGGCAGACAATAGGACAGCCGAGTCGCAGCGACAAGTAGCTGGTGAGACAGGGTGATCAGGCTCTTGATGAGGCTCTTGATGATTGCCCGCTGATGGGGTTTGATGCCCTTCAACGACTGAAGCAAAGGCGCACAATAATGAACGAAGCCATGCTCACAACAGAACCCTCTCGAGTCGATAATTCGATAGACCCTGCCAGCACGCACCCCGTAGTCGTGCGCTGTTTAGGGGAATCGGTTGTGCACACCGATGCACCCGATTGGATTTACGGCATCGACAATCCCTACTTGCACGGGGTCTACGCGCCCACGGTTAATGAGCTTGATGCGCCGGTTCTCAATATTGAAGGGCACTGGCCCGCTGATCTGCGGGGCTCCTATTTCCGCAATGGCCCCAATCCCCAGTATGCGCCCCCCAATCGTTATCACCCATTCGATGGTGACGGCATGGTACACGCGGTGCATATCAGTGAAGACGGTGTCCGCTACAACAACCGTTATGTGATGACCTCGGCCCTGCTCAGCGAGCGCGCTCAGTCCCGGTCAGTCTCCCCGGGGGTCATGGGGCCCTTTGATTACAGCGTTTCACCCTTTGGCATCAAAGACACCAGTAATACCGACTTGTTTGTGCTTAACAACCAGTTGGTCAGTCTCTGGTACAACGCTGGCTTGCCCGTTGCCCTAGAGCCCAGTTCCTTGAAAACCCTGGGGGATTTCCAATTGACTGGGCGCAGCACTCATACCCTGTCTGCACACTCAAAGGTCGACTGGCACACGGGGGAGCTGCTGTACTTTGATTACGGGGACACGCCACCCTACATGACATTTGGTGTGGCCAACGCACAAGGCGAAGTGGTTCATGAAATCCCCATCGACTTGCCCGGTGCGCGCTTGCCCCACGACTTGGGTTTTTCAGAGCATTACGCGGTATTGCATGACATGCCCTTTTTCCACGACCTCGACGTTCTGCGCAAACACAAGATGCGAGTGCTCACCTTCCACCGGGATATACCCACGCGCTTTGGGGTCGTGCCCCGACGGGGAAGTAGTGCTGATGTTCGCTGGTTTGAATGTGAGCCCTGCTATGTGCTTCATGTATCCAACTGTTGGGAGTCTGGAGACTGGTTGATCATGGACGGTTGCCGCTCGGTAAACCCGATGCCCAGCGCCAGTGGCGAGGAGGGGGCGCTATCCCACATGCTGGCCTATATGCGGCTGGAGGCTAACAACTATCGCTGGCAGTTCAACTTGCGTACCGGGGCCGTGAAAGAGGGTGACATCGACGATCTCAACACCGAGTTCAATAAGATAAACCCTTTGTTTGCTGGTCGCCCAAGCCGGTATGCCTATCATCAGCGCATACCGACACTGGCCGAAGGCGGTCATACCCTCAGATTCACCGGGCTGGTGAAGTACGATAACGACACGGGGCGCTATTGGCAGTGGCCCTACGGCGAAGGGGTGTTCGGGAGCGAGGCGGTCTTTGCGCCGAGGGTTGGCGCCACCGCAACCTGTGCCGAAGACGACGGTTACGTGGTGACGTTGGTGACGGACAGCCGCACTTGGCAATCGTGGTTTTTGGTGTTCGATGCCCAAGACATAGAGCA
>CAJXNM010000057.1 GCA_913057135.1 uncultured Halieaceae bacterium | reverse complement strand
GTCTCGTTGGCAATTTCCACCAATCGTTTGGCAATGAGCGGACGTGCAATAGAGGTACCCAAAAGATACTCGCCCTCATAGACCGTGTTGGCACGGAACATGGGGAACACAAAGTCGCGCACAAACTCTTCGCGCAGGTCGTCAATGTAAATCTCTTTCACACCCAGCGCTTCGGCCTTGGCACGGGCTGGGGCCACCTCTTCCCCTTGACCGATATCGGCGGTGAAGGTGACCACTTCGCACTGATGGGTTTCCTGCAGCCAGCGCACAATAACCGAGGTATCGAGACCACCCGAATAGGCCAGCACGACTTTACTAATAGACGACATAGAACCGTTTTCCGTAAAAATTGAAAGTAAGGACGATAGTTTACGCCGCAGCTAAGACCTTGCCCAGTTGCGGCCTGTTAGACTTACCCCAGACCAAAAGGATTTACGCCATGGATAGCATCACCCTTACCCGCCCAGACGACTGGCATGTGCACTTACGGGACGACGAAGCCCTGCCGCGCACGGTGAACGATATGGCGCGCTGGGCACACCGCGCCATTGTCATGCCGAACCTGGTACCGCCGGTGGTAACAGTGGCCGATGCCCATGCCTACCGCGAGCGCATCATGGTGGCCTTAAACCCCGACGGCCCCGGGTTTGAGCCGCTCATGACGTTGTACTTAACCGACAACACATCGGCCGATGAAATCGCCCGAGCGGCCGACAGCCCCTATATACATGGGGTCAAGCTCTATCCCGCGGGCGCCACCACCAACTCGGCGTCTGGGGTTAACTCGCTAGAAGCGCTGTACCCCACCCTCGAAGCCATGCAACGCCACCGTATGCCCCTGTTAGTCCATGGGGAAGTCACCAGCCCGGAGGTGGATATTTTTGATCGGGAGAAGCGCTTTATCGACGAGCACCTGCAGCCCCTGGTCGATCACTTCAGTGATCTGCGAGTAGTGTTCGAACACATCACCACCTCTAATGCGGTGGACTTCGTCAAGGGTACTCGAGCCGGGGTGGCTGCCACCATTACCGCGCACCACCTACTCTATAACCGAAACCACATGTTGGTGGGCGGCATTCGACCCCACTATTTCTGCCTGCCTATTTTGAAGCGCAACAGTCACCAAATAGCGCTGCGCCAAGCGGCAACCTCGGGCAACCCACGGTTCTTCCTGGGCACCGATTCGGCGCCCCATGCACGCCATGCCAAAGAAAATCCCTGCGGCTGCGCGGGCTGTTACACCGCCCATGCGGCGCTCGAAATGTACGCCGAGGTCTTCGACGAGGAACAGTCCCTACCCGCACTAGAGGGCTTTGCCAGTCACTTCGGGCCCGACTTCTATGGCCTACCGCGCAATACCGATACCGTGACCTTAGTGCGCGAATCTCAAACCGTGCCCGAGTTATTGGCCTTCGGTCCGAGCTCGCTGGTGCCCCTGCGCGCCGGTGAAACCATCAACTGGCGTCTGCAATCGTGACCGATACCCCCGAGCCACTGTTAAAGGCCCGCTTTCGGGGCTTCTTGCCAGTGGTGGTCGACATTGAGACCGGTGGCTTCAATGCGCACACCGATGCGGTGTTAGAAATTGCCGCATCACTGCTCACCATGGATAGCGACGGCACACTGACCGTTGGCGACACCATCAGCTATAACGTAGATCCTTTTGAGGGCGCCAACCTTGAACCCGCTGCCCTTGAATTTACAGGCATCGATCCCGACAGCCCGCTGAGAGATGCGGTACCCGAAGCCATTGCACTTGGGGAGTTATTCGGGGTTGTACGCAAAGCGGTGCGCGACCATGGCTGTAACCGCGCCATTTTGGTAGGTCACAACGCCCACTTCGATGCGGGCTTTCTCAACGCCGCCAGCCTACGCTGTGACATTAAGCGCAATCCGTTTCATCCATTCTCACACTTCGATACCGCCACCCTGGCGGGCTTGGCGGTGGGTCACACGGTGTTGGCACAAGCCTGCAAACGGGCGGGTATTGCCTTCGATAACCGAGAAGCACACTCGGCCGCTTATGACGCGGAAAAAACCGCCGAACTGTTTTGTTACATCGTGAATCGCTGGCAACACCTGGGTGGCTGGAACTGGCAAAACCTAACCGGTGATAGCGACGATCGTTAGGGTGTCTAGGTTTTAAGGAGCAATAGCGGCTCGGTCTTAGCCAAGCACTTAAGCTTCATCGAAGATCAGATCTTGAGGCGTCAACTAATCTTCTAATCTTCACCGCTGATTTGATTGAGTAAAATATCCAGCTCACGCACCAAGCTGTCGATGCTTGCCATGCCAAGCAGCTCGTATTTAATCGACTCTTCTAGGGGCAATAGCTGTACCAAGCTAAAGGCCACTTCCCAGGCATCGCTGTAGTCAATGTTGAGACCCATATTCTGCACGTGGGGATGCTCTTCCAGGCCTTTTAAAACAGCCACCATCGACTGCCAGCTATCGAGCATAGGACTAGTCGGCAGTGGCTTAGCCAACTCGACGTTGGCTTTCACAAGACCATTCGACTCGCGCCAGACATCGACTACGTCGAAGCGCTCATTGCCGGCAATGGTGATGCCCAACAAACCATTGGGCAGCTGATCGAAATCGATGATGCGCGCATAGGTGCCGTAATCGCCAATATCGGGGGTGTCGAGGGCTCGACGGGCCACTTCTGATCCCCGGCGGAGCCATACAACACCAAAGCCGGTGCCATTGCGCATGCAGTCCGCCACCATATCCAAATAGCGCTGCTCGAAGATTTGCAGTCCCATCTGACCGTGGGGTACTAACACGGTGGACAACGGAAACAGCGGAATATCAGTCATTGAAGGTCCTCTAATGACAATCGGGTTGGGGTACTCGCCGCCTCAAGATCGGCCAGTATGAGCAGTGCTTCGTCGCGATTGTTGCCGCAAAAAGCAGGCTCGGCCTGAAAAGCGCCACAGACAGCGGGCCGCCTCGGATCATTGAACAGATCACAGCCTAGCGCACTGTTTAAGTGAACGCAGCGGGTGCCAGCAGGTTTACCCTGGGGCATGCCGTAAAAGGGCTTAGTAATAGCAGGCGCAATACAACAAGCACCACAACCCTCACGGCATTGCATAGGGTGCCTACGACGCCCCGGCGCTACCACCCGGAGCAGACGCTGGCGATACGCCCTTGTCGGCTCCGAAGGGCTTAAACACCACAATCAATTTTGGCAGCAGCAACAACGCACCCGCTACCGCCGCAGCCATGGCCACGTCGGTGAGCACACCAAAGTACAAGCTGGGTGTGAAATTCGACAAGGTCAGCAGCGAGAATCCCACCATGATGGTGAGCGTGGTGTAGTACATGGCTCGACCAATACTGCCGTGACTGCGATGCATAGCAGCGTGGTAGTCACCGTCGATGCTGAACTCGGCTTTAAAGCGGTGAATGTAGTGAATGCAGTCATCGACCCCAATGCCCACCACAATCGCGGCGATGGTAATGGTCATAATATCCAGCGGTATGCCGGCCAATCCCATAATGCCCAACACCATAGAGGCCGCCAGCAGATTCGGCGCCAGACACAACAGCGCCAAGGCCAATGATCGAAATAACACCCAGAACATCAACCCAATGGCCAGGAACACCGCCCCTAGGGTCAGAATTTGCGAGGTAAACAGGCTTTGCAATACGTTGTTGTACAGCACCAATAGCGAGGTAAACCGCACTTGCTCGGGGGCCAGACCCTCCTCGTCGATCAGCTCGGTGCGCAGATCGCGCAGGAATTGATCCCGCCGCAAGGTTTTCGATGTCTCCATGACCCGCACCGACAAGCGAGCCTGATCGACCTCGGCATCGAAATAGGGGGCCACCAAGGTTGCATTCACCACCTCGGGCATGCTGTTTTGTACCAGCGCCAACTCCACTGGACCCAATTTAGCACCGTACAGTTCGTCCATCACCGAGAAGGCCGTGGACAAGGACAGCACCTTACCGGTCTCGGCATGGGCCTGGACCCGCTGATGCACCCTATCGAGCACGGCTCGGCCTTGCGGCGTGAACCAATAGCTGGGTTTACTGCCGCTACTGTCGCCGAAGGGGTCGCTGCCAAAAGGATCACTGGCAAACGGATCATCGCCAAACGCCCCATCGGCCAGCGCATCAGTGCCAAAGCCGTCATCACTCAGAGCATCGCCACCGAAGCTATCGTCAGCTAGTGGGTCTTCACCAAACCCAGTATCCAAGACAGCGTCTTGACCAAAGGCATCGTCCGATAACGGGTCACTGCCAACGCCATCATCCGCCAGAGAATCTACAGCCGTGCCGACGGTGCTCGTAGCTTGCGAATTAGCACTTTCAGCAGCACCCGGCGGGTACAACACGATATCTAAGGGAATGGTGCCACCCAAGCGGGCATCGAGTAGCTCCATGCCCTGGTAAATCTCGGTCGATGGCTTGAAGTAATCGATAAAACGATTCTCGACTTTTAGTTGGGTAATACCCACCACCGTGGCCACCGTGAGTAACCCGGTAACCCCCAGTACCCAGCCGCCCCGCTGCTCGACAACCGCAGCCAAACGACCCGTAAACGAGCCATCGGCGGCCAAGCGCAAGGCGCGAGCAGGCTCTGGTAACAACGACATGAGTGCCGGCACCAGGGTAAACGTACATAGGAACCCCACGATGATGCCCACGGTCATCATGAGCCCAAAATCAATAACCGGCTGAATACCCGCCACCAGTAACGACGCGAAGGCTACGATGGTGGTCAGTGCCGTGTAAAAACAGGGTACGGCCATTAATCGAGCAGCCTCCCCAGCGCGCTGGCGACGGGGCATATCGGGCTGGGTGTGCTCAAGCTCCCGGTAGCGCACCACCAAATGCACCGACAGCGACAAGGTCACAATGAGTAGCACCGCCACGAAGTTCGATGAAATCACCGTCATGCGCCAATCGAGCCATGCCAGCAAGCCCAGCATAAGCGTGGCGGTGACGACACAGTTCAGAATAGGCGCAAGCACCCAGCGCCAATCCCGAAAAATCAGCGCCAGCACGAGCATCATGATAATGACAATGGCGCTGCCAAAAACCACCAGATCGGATCGCACGAAGGCAATCATGTCGGCGGCAATCATGGGAACACCACCTACAAAGATATCGGCGTCAGCTCGATAGACATCGGCAATAGCGCGCACCTCGGCCACTAACTGGTCGCGCCGGGTACCGGCCTGACGCTGTAGTTCATCGTAGCGAGCCTCGACCACTGCCAACTGCTGGCTCTGCTGGGTCGTTAAACCCGACGCGGCACGCAGTTCCCTCAGCGCCTCCCGTTCATTTAAGGCCGCTTGCAAGGGGGCGTCTTCTTCAAGACTCACCTGCACCGCCATGACATCCCCCGCCTCTCCCACCAGCAAATTGCGGTAAATGGGACTGGTGGTGAACTCATCGAGGGCCACTGTTCGATTGACCTCAGGGTCACGCAGGGTGGGTAACTGTTCCGCCTGGGACAAATCAGTGAGAGATAAGGGCGGACTCTCGAGTAACGGTACATCGAGCACACTGGTGACGTCGGCAACGCCGGGTAATGCACGTAACGCCTCGACCATGGCCGATAGGGACTCTAACGATTCGTCGGCTAATAACGGCGCATTCGCTTTGGGCTGCCAGGTTAGCACCAAAAATTCCGCCGAAGCATAGCGCTCGCTGGTCTCTCGGAAAAAGGCCAGATCAGGGTCACCCTGCAATAAGAGCGCGTCGGATGACGCATCGAGACGCAGATCGGAAAAACGGGTAAGGGCAACAGAGGCCATCAGCAACAACAGACCCACAACCATCATGGGCCGCTGCAAAACTACCCGTCGATAAACCTCAAACATGATGCATTCCTAAAAAGTATCGCGCTGACTTAACCGTACGCTGCTAATTGCAGCACTACCGTTAGATCCAGTTCTGCTGTGTATAGACGGACTAGACTGCCGCGTAGTTCACTGAACGGGGCACTCACTACGGTTACTTGCTACGGTTACTTGTTGCCAAGCGCCGCCAGCAAACGCTCGTGAAACCCGCCGAATCCGCCATTACTCATAATCACCACAGCATCCCCCGGCTGCGCAGCCGTGGCCACCGATTGCACGAGATCATCGATGTCGGACACTACCCTAGCGCAGCCATTACCCCCGGCCACAATACGCTCGAGGGACCAATCCAGACCGGTGGGTTGATACCAAAATACCTCGTCGGCGGCGGCGGTAGCCTTGGCCAAGCGCTCCCCATGAACACCGCTGCGCATGGTGTTCGAGCGCGGCTCGATAACAGCAATTAACCGGCCCTTAGGCGATGACGCCCGCATCCCCTCAAGGGTAATTTGAATGGCCGTAGGGTGATGGGCGAAGTCATCATAGACCCGAATGCCCGCAGGTTCACCTCGCAGCTCCAAGCGCCGCTTAACCCCGGCGAACTGCGCCAACGCCTCGCAGGCTATCGCCACGGGTACACCCATATGATGCGCCGCCGCCACCGCAGCACAAGCATTGGCCACGTTGTGCTCACCCAGCAGTGACCACGCAACGGGGAACGTCTGCCCCGTCGGGTCCGCCAGCTCAAAATGATCGCCACTGGCATTAACGAGTCGGTAGCGCCAGCCCGCTTCGGCAGAATATGTTTGCGACTCAGCTGCTTGGCCAAGGCGCTGCACGGGCGTCCATACACCTCGGGCCAACACCCGATCGACCGATTCGGTCTGTGGGCATATCACCGCGCCCTCCGAGGGGACGCAACGCACCAAATGATGGAACTGGGTTTCAATGGCAGTGAGGTCGGGAAAAATATCGGCGTGATCGAATTCGATATTGCCAATAACCAGGGTGCGCGGCCGATAGTGAATAAACTTGGAGCGTTTATCAAAAAATGCCGTGTCGTATTCGTCGGCCTCGATAACAAAAAAATCGCTGTCGCCCAGTCGGGCAGAGACATTGAAATTAAGGGGGACACCGCCAATTAAAAACCCCGGCGCCATACCCGCATAGTCCAATATCCAGGCCAACATACTTGAGGTCGTTGTTTTACCGTGGGTACCGGATACCGCCAGCACCCAGCGCTTGGCCAATAGTTGCTCGCCCAACCACTGGGGCCCCGAGGTGTAGGGAATACCTTTATTGAGCACCGCCTCTACGACCGGATTCCCCCGGGACATGGCATTGCCAACAACCACTAAATCGGGCGTTGGATTGAGCTGCTGGGGGTCATAGCCCGACACCACATCAATACCCGATTCGGCAAGCTGGGTGCTCATGGGTGGGTAGACATTCTCATCGGCGCCGGACACTCGATAACCCAAGTCCCGCGCCAATAGCGCGAGACCACCCATAAAAGTGCCGCAAATACCGAGAATATGAATGTGTTGAGACAAGAAACACTCCAGCTGTCTGTAGTAAGCTTAGCACGCCCAAACTAAGCGGATATTCATACACTCTGCCGCTGCAACACAACAGAAGGAAGTTATGCCCAAAGCAAACGCCTTTTACGCCCAATCTGGCGGCGTGACCCCCGTTATTAATGCATCTGCCTGCGGCGTCATCGAAACCGCTGCCAAACACAAGCGCCACATCGGCAAAGTATTCGCCGGCCGCAACGGTATTATTGGTGCACTCCGGGAAGACCTGATTGATACCAGCAAGGAATCAAAAAAGGCTATTCGGGGGCTCATGACAACCCCATCGGGGGCCTTCGGTTCCTGCCGATATAAACTGCGCAGTCTGGAAGAAAATCGCGCGGAATATGAGCGTCTCATCGACGTCTTTCGCGCCCACAATATTCGCTACTTTTTTTACAACGGCGGCGGTGATTCGGCCGACACCTGCTTAAAGGTTTCTCAGCTATCCCAAAAGCTCGGCTATGACTTGCAAGCCATTCATGTCCCCAAAACCATCGATAACGACTTACCGGTCACCGATAACTGCCCGGGATTTGGCTCGGTGGCCAAGTACATTGCCATCTCTACCCGTGAAGCTGCCCTCGATGTGGCATCAATGTGTGAAACATCAACCAAAGTCTTCATCTTAGAAGTCATGGGCCGCCATGCGGGCTGGATTGCCGGCGCAGCGGGGTTGGCCGCCGAACAAGCGGGCGATGCCCCCCATGTTATTTTGTTTCCCGAGGTGGCCTTCGACGAGGCGCGCTTCTTAGCCAAAGTGCAGCAGACCGTTGCCGATAATGGCTACTGCGTGATTGTGGCCTCTGAGGGTGCGCAAACCGCCGATGGCCGCTTCCTTAGTGACAGCGGACTACGAGACGCCTTCGGGCATGCGCAACTCGGCGGCGTTGCACCCATGCTGGCAAATTTGGTGAACAGCAAACTGGGCTTCAAGTATCACTGGGCGGTAGCCGATTATTTACAGCGCGCAGCGCGCCACATTGCCAGTCAAACCGATGTCGACCAGGCCTACGCGGTGGGCGAGGCGGCGGTTGAGATGGCCATTGCCGGGAAGAACGCGGTGATGCCCACGATTATTCGCGGTAGCGGCGAGCGCTATCGGTGGAGCATCGGTGAAGCGCCGTTGAATCGCATTGCCAATCGGGAAAAGAAAATGCCCAAGAGCTTTATTTCCCGCGATGGCTTCGGCATTACACCCACGGCCCGTCGCTACTTTGAGCCGCTCATTAAAGGCGAGGCGTATCCTGCCTATAAAAACGGCATGCCGGTTTACACAACCCTTAAAAAAGAGTCCGTGCCGAAAAAGCTCGACACAGATTTTTCTATTTGACCCCCTAGTGGGGTCACTCATGGCAATCTATGACACCTGGGGGCTGGCACACATCCGACCTCCGCTGACCACCAAAGCCCAGACGCAACACAGCAGGCGTCAATGCCGACCATCCGTTTACGCGATAGCTGATAGTGCGCCGCTCGCGTACACTACGCGCCCCAGTGACTAACCCCATTCCACAGGAGACTCCCCATGTACCGTGATGAAGAATTCTCTGCGTTCCGCCGCCACCCATGGCACGGCCTTGAGCCCATTCCCGAGGGTGCCGACGAGGGCATTGTTCAGGCTTACATCGAAATGTTGCCGGGCGACACAGTGAAGTATGAACTTGATAAAACTACTGGCTTTCTGGTGGTAGATCGCCCACAGCGCACCACCGCCACGCCCCCTGCCCTTTACGGTTTTATTCCCCGTACCTACTGTGCAGAAGAAGTGGCCAAGCGCTGCGCCCACGCCGATGAGGCCGATGGCGACCCGCTGGATATCTGCGTATTCTCCGAGCGTCTCATCGACCGCGCGGACATCCTGCTCAGTGCACGGGTGGTGGGCGGTATTCAAATGATCGACGGCGGTGAAGCGGACGATAAAATTATCGCCGTACTCGATGGCGACAACATGTGGGGCGGCGTAGAAGACATTGCCGACCTTCCCCCCATTAAGACCGAGCGTCTTCAGCACTACTTCTCGACCTACAAAATGATTCCTGGCAAGAACGTGGAGATTAAGGTCGACTACGTTTACGGCCGCGAAGAGGCCTTAGAAGTGATTGCTGCGGCGCGCACCGATTACAACAATCACTACGGACATTTGTTCGAGCAACACGACTAAGCTCGGCGTGCTGGTGGTACTTATCTGAGAAGGGCCGAAAGGCCCTTTTTTATGTCCGCATTTATGTCCGCAGCGCCATAAACACAACAAGTTCAATGTTTACGCCTTTGCGCAGTACGGGTATTTTTACGAATCTACTGTTGCAACGCCTTCCACAAGGGCCCAAGGCAATGAGACAAAACAGTGACTCGCCGCGACTACAGCCTCGCATTCGCCAGTTATCAAAAATACTGAGTGCATTTCCTTTCGTGCACCAGGCGATCCTGTTTGGTTCGATGGCTTCGGCATCCGATGACTTCAATAGCGATTTGGACTTAGCAGTTGCCACCACAGGTGCGCTATTGCCCGAGCAAAAGGACGCCATTATTAAGGCGCTTACGCTCGCTTTTGATTGTCCTATCGACCTGATCGACTTGAAGTCAGCGGGACAGCCGCTGCTCGACAATATCATTCAACACGGTATTCAAATACGCGGATCTTCGTCTCAATGGGCTGATCTCATGTATCGAAACATTCTCGAACAGGAAGACTTCGTGCCCTATCAGCGAAGAATTCTTGCAGGGCGCCTTGCATCATGGATGAACAGCTAGTAAGTCAAAAATTGGACTCACTAAGGCGCTGTATCCAGCGCGTAGAGAGTCGCACGCCAACATCCGTTGAGCAGCTTCGAACAGACATCGACACTCAAGACATTATCGCCATAAACCTTACTCGAGCGATTCAGATGTGTGTGGATATTGGTGCGCATTGGCTGGCTGAGCATGGTGATGATGAATCACCCAAAACCATGTCACAGGTATTCGAGTCCCTCTCAAAAGTAGGTGTCATTGATGAACAACTTGCTAACGCCTTGCGCCAATCCGTAGGTTTCCGAAACGTGGTTGTGCACAGCTATAGCGCTGTCGACTTAAATATCGTTTATCAAATCTGTACGGGACAACTCGACCAATTCAAGCAATTTGCCCGCGCCATTAGCGTACTCATTGAGCAAGGACGGTAAACACAACGCCCTGCGCACCCATAATTCCCGTCACGCCACCACGTAACGGGCCAGCAGTGCCGGCAACTGCGGCACCACCTTATCGAGCAGCGCCAGCGGCCCCGGGATTTCATCGATGTCTTTCGAGGTATCTGACTGGCGTAGCGCTCTGGGCATCTGACCGCGCCACAATTCTGCCAGCAGCTCGGGCGTCAAAGCAGCGCGCAAGTGTTGGGTGCTTGGGCGATAACTGATGTGCCAGAGCTCGGGGGCCACGCCGCCCAAATCCCGCCCATAGGGCCGAAAAAAGCCCTCGGCATCGTCGGCTGCAATACGCTCGCTGAGCCACTCGGTGAGCGGCCCAAACGGGCCATCGGGAGCATATTCTGCGGGCGCCAGGGCAAGTTGATAATCGGCAGCCACCGCCGCCCCGTCATAGACATCGAGATCGGTGCCCCAGTGATGTCGAGAGGTGCCGGGCAAGGCTGAAAAACGCAAGATAGCGTGCAGCCATTGCTCATCGGTGAAGTGTTCGCGCTGTAAGACATTGCCATGCTCATCGGTGACAGGGCGCAGGCACCGGGCTTTGCCATTAAATAGATGCCACTGGCGCTGATAACTACGAAATCCCGAGGCAATACGCAGGTCAAAGCCGCTGACAGCTGCGCGCTTGCGCAGACGCTCAAACGCTGGGGCAGTGTTGGCATCAAGCAAGCCCCAGGGCTGGGTGTTTATCAAACTGTCGGCATCAAACCCAAAGGCGCGCCGATAAATCAGGCCTGACGCCACCTCAGTATTGCTGCTTTTGGGATGCATTCAATGTCACCCACCGCCACTTTCAATTATTTTATTAACGCCTTTCTGTATGGCGTCGCTATCGACAGATACACTATCGACACAAACATTATCGCGGACATCTATCGGCGACTTGAAACGGATGATATTCACAGCAAGTTCGAACTCAAGTCTAACTGTACCGGCAGCAGTCCAGTAGCCCGAAGCGAAGTCGGTGTCACCGATGTAGCCACCGCGTAAACCTCTATCCCCGCCTTCACCGCACGACGCAAAGCAGCACCGTAGGCTGGGTCAATATGATCGGCGGGTGCCACACGCTTGATACCCTCGTGCAGCACACAGAATACCAAAGCACCGCGGGCGCCATCCCTCACCACCTGTTCAAGTTCATCAATATGCTTTTGGGCGCGGCTGCTGACTGCATCGGGAAAAGCACCCAACTGTTCGTCAAGCAATAAGGTCACCGCTTTCACCTCCACATAGATGGCTGCAGATCCGCCCGATAACAAAAAGTCGATGCGAGAGCTCTGGCCGTAGCGGACCTCGGGGCGGCATTCGGTGTGATCAGACAACGCAGGTATGACCCCCGCCTGCAGCGCCTCGCCTATAACCGTGTTGGCAAGCGCCGAGTGCACACACACCGTGCCGCGTTCGGTCTCAACCAACTCTAAGGTGTGAGCTAGCTTGCGCTTTGGGTTGTTACTTGTCGATAACCAAACTTTCGCACCCGCATCTACGCAGCCGGTCATGGCGCCGGTATTGGGACAGTGGGCGGTGACCACCGTGCCGTCATCTAATTCAACATCGGCTAAGAATCGCTTATAGCGTTTAATCAGTAGCCCATGTTGTAGCTGGCCAAAGTCCATATTAAGCCCCGTATAAATCAGGTGAGTTTTCGCTAGCGCAGCCATACTTTATCTGGTAGGTTGCGTGCCGCAAATTCGGGGGGGAAGCTGCTTTTTAGTGGCCCCGCCGGTATTGGCCTTTGGCCTCATCGGTTATCGGGGAACATATCATGCCCACCAAGAAAGCCGGCGACACAGACACTACAACACCCGCCAAAAAAACCGCCGCTAAAAAGACTCCGGCAAAAAAAGCGGCTGCGAAAAAAGCACCCGCCAAGAAAGCCACGGCAAAAACTGACGTAGCGGCCAAAAAGCCTGCCGCCAAGAAAGCCGCAGCAAAAGCTGACGTAGCGGCCAAGAAGCCCGCCGCTAAAAAAGCGCCTGCAAAGAAAGCACCCGCCAAGACATCGGCGGCGAAACAAGCAAGCGAACCGGCAGCGACGCCGAAAACCACCGCAGACGCAAGCAAAATCGCTCGCGCTGTTGGTAGCGTTCAAAAGTTCGATAACTTCAAGCCCTACAAGCCCTCTCGGGGCGAGTCGTATATGAACGACGAACAACTTGAACACTTCCGACAGATTCTGCTGGTCTGGCGCTCGGAACTGGTCGACGAAGTCTCGCGCACCGTTTCACACATGAAAGACGAGGCCTCGAACTTCCCTGATCCTGCGGACCGCGCGACTCAGGAAGAAGAGTTTAGTCTCGAGTTACGCACCCGTGATCGTGAGCGAAAGCTGATCAAGAAAATCGACAGTACCCTTGAGCGTATCAAAGAAGATGACTACGGGTACTGCGACGCCTGTGGTATCGAAATTGGCATCCTTCGACTTGAGGCGCGGCCCACTGCCACCCTTTGCATCGACTGCAAGACCCTTGCTGAAATCAAGGAGAAGCAGGAGCTCGGTTGATTACCGCGCATCTCTCTGCCGGCGCCCACTACTGTGGGCGCTTTGCACCCTCCCCCACTGGGCCGCTGCACAAGGGCTCAATGGTTGCCGCACTGGCCAGCTATCTTGACGCCAAGCACCACGGTGGTCGCTGGTTACTGCGCATCGATGACATTGATCCACCGCGCTCGGTAGCAGGCTCCGTTGAGCAGATCATCGATTGCCTGTTACAGCACGGCTTAACACCCGATGACAAGGTCGATTACCAGAGCCAGCACTCAGACCGTTACAACAAGGCATTACAGTCGCTAGCCAACAGTGGGGTATTGTTTGCTTGCCAATGTACCCGCGCCACCTTACACCCCGACGGCTACTGCCAGGCCGACTGTGCAAGTCAACCGTTCGATGATGTGCACTTGCACCCTCACGACCACCCGAAAGCCAACGATGCTGATTCCAGCAACCCTCAACCCAGCGGCAGCCAGCTACCAGCAGCCAGTCTTCGGGTTTCTGTGGATGCAGGAGTAACACTGGAATTTGAAGACCTGGTCAAGGGACCCCAGCACATTGCCCTGGGCGCTACACTGCCGAACTTTATTATTCGACGTCGCGATGGGCTCTACGCCTACCAGCTGGCCGCCGCCATCGACGATGCCATGCCGGGTATTAGCCATGTGATCCGTGGCAGTGACTTACTGACCTCCACCTTCCGGCAACGCTACTTGCAATCACTGCTTCAATTAGACCCGCCGACCTACGCCCACTTACCGGTGCTTTGTCACACCGATGGCAGCAAACTCAGTAAACAAACCGGTGCTCCGCCAGTCGACAATAACCAGGTCGCCACTAATGTGCGCAATACCTTATCGGTTTTGGGGCAAGAGCCGCC
>CAJXNM010000056.1 GCA_913057135.1 uncultured Halieaceae bacterium | reverse complement strand
TCACAGGCGTCGATAGGATTGGGAGTCGGCTCACCATCTGGACCCGCGTAACCTACACACACTGAGATTTCATCAAGACCATCGAGCACATCAAGCTTGGTCAGACACAAACCGGAAATAGAGTTGATATTAACCGCCGTACGCAATGCCACGGCATCAAACCAACCGCAGCGTCGAGCTCGCCCCGTCGTTGCACCGAACTCGTGACCACGCTCGGCCAATCGAGCGCCCGTGTCATCGAACAGCTCTGTCGGGAAAGGGCCCGAGCCCACGCGGGTGGTGTAAGCTTTGGTAATACCCAGCACATAATCTAAATATAAAGGCCCAAAACCCGACCCGGTCGCGGTTCCGCCGGCGGTTGTATTGGAGCTAGTGACAAAGGGATAGGTGCCGTGATCAATATCTAAGAGGGAACCCTGAGCACCTTCGAATAGAATCCTAGCGTTGGTATTACGATAATCATGCAACAGCGCGGTGACATCGCCCATCATGGGCAACAACTGCTCCCCTTCCCCCATGGCTTGGTCAAGTACTTCGTTGGCGTCAAGAGCTGCCACGCCGTAGTAGTGCACCAGTGCGTGGTTATGGTAATCGAGGACCTCGCGCAGTATGTCTGCAAATCGAGCGGGATTGCGTAAATCCCCTAATCGTAAACCCCGCCGAGCGACTTTATCCTCATAGGCTGGGCCAATGCCTCTACCGGTGGTCCCAATCTTGTTATTGCCCCGCCGTAGCTCGCGGGCCTGATCCAATGCAACGTGATAGGGCAAGATCAATGGACAGGCGGCTGAAATCGTCAATCGATCTCGAACCGGCACGTCACGCTGTTCAAGTTGTGCGATCTCCTTGAGCAGCGCCGAGGGTGACAACACCACACCGTTACCAATCAAACAGTGCACATCGGGGCGCAAAATACCCGAGGGGATAACGTGAAGAACGGTTTTCTCACCGTTAATGACCAGCGTGTGCCCGGCATTATGGCCGCCCTGAAAACGCACAACCGCCGACGCCTGCTCGGTCAGCAGGTCGACGATTTTGCCCTTACCCTCGTCACCCCACTGGGTGCCCAATACAACAACATTCTTACTCATAGTGCTTATTCCTTGCTCGGCGACCGAAGGTCACAGAGGTTGTAAATGCCAGTTGTCGTCAACCAGAACGAGGGTTTGGGTACAACGGGGGTCATGTTGGCCCTGTAGGGCACGAACCACAGTCAGGCCCTGATGACGCAACGTCGCCACCTTGGCCTGTAAACTCGGGTCATCGGTAATCGGCACAGATACCCAGCCAGCGTGCTCTTGGCGCGCCACAGCGGCACTCGATAGGGCCTTCAAATCACAGGCAAAACCCGTAGCAGGTCGCGCCCGTCCGAAAACACTGCCGACATTGTCGTAGCGCCCACCCTTGGCTACCGCCGAGCCGATACCCTCTAAGTAAGCCGCGAATACCAACCCTGTGTGGTAACGGAAGCCTCTCAGCTCGGCCAGATCAATATAGATCGCCACGTCGGGGTGACGGTGCTCAATCGCCGACACAATAGCAGCAACATCATCAATGGCCCGACAAGCAACCGGGTGCGAGCCGAGCAGTGTTCGTGCACGGCTCAAGATATCGGGGGCGCCATGAAGCTCAGTCAACTCGGTTAGCTTGCGGGCGATGTCCTTGGGCAGGGTCGCGAGAACCGGTGCGAGATCGGGGGTGGATTTACGCTGCAACGCATCGAATACCTGTGCACCGGCTTCCTCACTGATCTCGGCATCGGCTAACAGGGCTTCGAAAATACCCACATGGCCAATATCAAGGGTGATGGGTAGGTGATGGCTTTGTAATTGACATTGATCGAGCAAGGCCAGCAGCAGCTCCACAACTTCAAGATCCGCCTCTGGACCTTCGCAACCATAAATTTCCGCCCCTAACTGGATAGGCGACCGACCGGCCATGACCGATTGAGGCACGCTGTGCAAGGTCGAACCGGCGTAACACAGGCGTGTAATGCCCGGCTCCCCAAGACTGTGGGCATCAATTCTTGCGGCCTGCGGGGTCATATCGGCTCTGACACCCATGGTTTTGCCGCTCATGCGATCGGCAAATTTACAGGTGAGGGTTTCTAGATCGGCGCCTAAGCCCACCAGCAAACTATCGGTGAATTCAACCAATGGTGGGATGACATAGCGATAGCCCCAGCTCGCGCAGTGATCAAGCAACGTTCGGCGCAGAGTTTCAACCGCCGCCGCGCGCTCGGGAAGCAACTCGTCAATGCCATCGGGCAGCAGCCAGCGCGTATCTGAGGTCATGAAGTCATTACGTGATAGTGAAACAAAAAGGCCATACCGGCCCACGCTAGTAGCGCGCAGCTTACCACAGCCACAAAAAAATGGCCGCGGGATGCGGCCATGATGCAAGTCGCCTAGGCGCTACTTACTGGCGCCTTTTGGGTCACGCAGATAGCGGAAAAACTGCCCGTCAGGCTCTACAAGCATGACATCGCTACCCGCATTAAACGTCTCTTGATACGCACGAAGACTTCTCACGAAGGCATAGAATTCAGAGTCCTTGCTGTAAGCCTCGGCATAGATGCGGGTGGCCTCCGCATCACCCTCACCGCGAATAACCTCCGCTTCACGGAACGCGTTGGCTTCAATAATGGTGACCTCTCGATCGGCCGATGCTCGAATACCCTCGGCAAGCTCTTGGCCCTGAGAACGCAGTTCTCGGGCTTCTTTTTCACGCTCGGCATTCATTCGGCGATAGACCGACTCGGATACATCTGGAGGTAAGTCGATTTTCTTGACGCGCACGTCAATGACCTCAACACCCAACTCGGTAGCCGCCACCGCCGACAATCGCTTCGTGATGGCCTCCATCAGCTCATCGCGCTCCCCAGAGACCACTTCTTGCACCGTGCGAACAGCCACCTCGTTGCGCAATCCGTCGTTAATACGCTGAGCCAACAATGCAGCCGCTCGCATCTCTTCACCGTTGGTGGCGGTGTAGTACTTTTCGGTGTCAGCCACTCGGAACTTGGCGTAGGAATCGACGATGAGCGCTTTCTTTTCCTGGGTAAAGAAGCGCTCGGGACTCGAATCGACCGTGAGGATGCGACCGTCGAATAAACGCACATTGTTTACAAACGGAACTTTAACATGCAGGCCCGGTTTGAGATCAGGGTTGACCACCTCACCGAACTTCAGAAGCACACCGCGCTGGGTTTCCTTGACGACATAGAGTGAATTCGACAACACCATGAGCAATAGCGCTGCGCCCAAACCTAACCACATCGATCGGGGATTCATTATCGACCACTCCGTCGGGTATCTGCGTTGTTGATGTTGCGGCGCAATTCCTCGGTCACGCGCTCTGTGAGGTTGCGCAGATCGCGCTCACTGAGCCCGGCCGCGCTGGAACCAAGTGCACTGGATCGGTTGGTTGCAGCAGCTGGCACCATCTTATCGAGGGGTAGATACATGACGTTGTTGCCCCCTTCGACATCCACCATCACTTTATTGGTGTTGCCCATGACCATTTGCATAGCGTCAATGTACAAGCGCTCGCGGGTGACCTCCGGTGCCTTTTGATACTCGGTAAGCAGTTGAGTGAAGCGTTCAGCCTCACCTTCTGCCTTAGCCACCACCTGATCGCGATAGGCACTGGCCTCCTCAAGGGCTCGTTGAGCACGACCACGCGCCTCGGGCACGATCCCGTTGGCGTAGGACTGGGCTTCGTTTTTGACCCGCTCTTCGTCCTCACGGGCTTTGATAACATCATCAAAGGCGCCCTGAACCTGCGCTGGTGGCTTCGACTCATCGATGTTGATCTTCGAGATCAAAATGCCAGTGCCGTAATCGGAAACATAGCTCTGCAGACGATCGCGCACTTCAATCCCGATAGCGGCACGGCCTTCGGTTAAGGCCAAGTCCATGGTGGTATCACCCACGACATGCCGCAGTGCACTTTGGGCGGCATGCTGCAGGGATATTTCAGGATCGCGTACCTCGAGAACAAATTTCTCGGGGTCGTCGATAACATACTGCACCGACATGCTGACTTCGATGATGTTCTCATCTTTGGTCAGCATGACCTCTCGCAAGCTTACAGCGCGAATCTTGGTTGTGTTGACCTTGATCACTTCATCAATTAAGGGTGGATTCCACTGCAAGCCCGGCTGCAAGGTGCCGGCGTATTCGCCGAATCGGAGCACCACCGCCCGCTCCTGCTGATCGAGCTGGTAAAAACCCAGGAGCGCCCATATCGTCACTGCACCTGCCAAAATAACACCCAGCAGTGCGCCTGACAGCTTGCCGTTACTACCGCCGGCGCCACCACCGGAACCACCGCCACCGAACATCCTATTCAGTCGCTGCTGCAGTTTTTTGAGGGCTTCATCGAGGTCTGGTGGGCCTTGGTCGTTTCCACCCCAAGGATCACGGGGACGGTTACCACCACCGCCGGGCTCGTTCCAGGACATTGCACGTTCCTTGATTGAAAGTGGTTGAAGTTTAGCAAACCTTTTGCAGCGACCCTAATGCCTTGGGGAGCCAGCGTGCTGCTGCAGGCGCTCCCAGTCTTTGCGTGGCATACGCACATCGAGCACAGTGCAGCCCGTGTCATCGTAGTGCTCAGCGGCCACCGCGCCCGCTGCGAACAGGGCGGCACGAAGCTTACCTTGGGCGGGCGTTAAGGTCACTTGTTCGCAAAACATATCCATCTGCAGGCGTTCACGAAGTGCCTGTTCCAACAGATCCACACCCTCACCGGTGCGCGCCGACAGGTAAACAGCCACAGGCTGACCCGTTTCATCGCGGACTAATTTGGGTGGCTGCTCCAATAGGTCGTTTTTATTGTAGACACGAAGCTGAGGAATATCCCCCGCGCCAATATCAGCTAGAACGAGCTCAACCTCGTTAATGAGGTGATCGCGCTGCTCGGCGGCCACATCGACCACGTGTAGAAGTAGAGTGGCATTCAAGGTCTCCTCAAGAGTGGCCTTGAATGCATCGACGAGCGTGTGCGGCAAGTCAGCGATGAAACCCACTGTGTCGGCCATCACAATTGGCCCCAAATGCTCAATATCTAAGCGCCGCAAAGTAGGGTCTAAGGTGGCAAACAGCTGGTCCGCAGCGTACACGTCGGATTGTGTATAGCGGTTGAATAACGTCGACTTACCCGCATTGGTGTAACCCACCAGGGACACCAGAGGGATTTCCGCACGCTGGCGAGAACGCCGGCTTTGAGCTCGCTGAGACCTCACTTTATCGAGCCGAGCCTCGATTGAGCTGATCCGAGCGCGCAGCAGACGGCGGTCGGTTTCTAGCTGAGTTTCTCCGGGACCCCGTAAGCCGATGCCCCCTTTTTGTCGCTCTAGGTGGGTCCAGCCCCTGATCAGACGAGTGCTCATATGCCTCAGCTGCGCCAGCTCAACCTGCAATTTTCCCTCGTGGGTACGAGCACGCTGGGCGAAAATATCGAGAATGAGCCCTGTCCGAGCAATAACGCGACATTCAAGCGCACGCTCCAGATTCCGCTCCTGGCTTGGGGTAAGCGGATGGTTGAATACCACCAATTCAGCGCCGTGAGCCTCTCTCGCTGCCCTTATTTCGTCGAGCTTACCTTCCCCGACAAAATACTTGGCAGTGGGGGCCTTGCGGCGCCCAGTAATAAAGTCTGCGGGATATCCACCGGCGGAGCGAACCAACTCTTCAAATTCCAATGGATCTTGGGGCGGTTCCCCGTTATCCACTGTCATCTGAACTAAAATGGCACACTCACCCCCAGCGTGGCGCTCAAAAAAGCTACCGGCCAATTAGGGGCCTCCGTCGTTGGAGTGGCGCGTACCTGCGGTGACGAGCGCAATCAATAGGCGCAATTCAGGCCTCGGTGTCGGCCTCGCCTTCGTCGGCGGCCGCAAGGGGAATACGGATGTTCCGTGATGGTACGACCGTGGAAATGGCGTGCTTGTACACCATCTGTGAGACCGTATTCTTCAGCAACACCACGAACTGATCGAAGGATTCAATCTGTCCCTGAAGTTTAATGCCGTTGACGAGATAAATTGACACCGGCACGCGCTCTTTTCTCAGCGCATTCAGGTAAGGGTCTTGTAACGTGTGCCCTTTTGACATGGGAACTCCTTATTTGTCTTGGGTACAAGAGCGGCTTGCGCACCCGTAGGTCGTTAAACAGCAATTCGAGCAATCCGCACTTTGGCGAAGTCTATTCTAATATGACGCTTTAATGTTTATGAAGTTCCTTCAGCGCCTGTTCAATTATTTTCATCATTGTCACGGTTGTTGTCTCAACTCCACCGAGCTTTTTGTCTAAATCGACAGGCGTTTCAGAGTTAGCGAGCGCTAACTCTCCTTGAAGGATCCAAGATTGTTCGTCATCGCTCCGAATCAACCAGTTGAGCTGGGGCCAGCGTCGCAACCATGTTAACTGCCGTTTAGCCAGCTGACGGGTCGCAGCGATAGCTTTACTCCGCGCGCTTTCAAGTGGATCAATACCCGCCGCAACTGACCACAACTGTTGGTAACCAACGGCACGAATGGCGGGCAAGTCTGGATGTAAATCCCCGCGGTTATATAAGCCCTGCACTTCATCCAAGAAACCATCAGCCAGCATTTGATCAAAGCGCCGCTCAATGCGTTGGTGCAGTACCGATCGACTCGAAGTGCAGAGCCCCAAACACAGTGCCGGCACTGTCAACCGGTCGGTAGCAATACCCCGCTGCCACTCACTCAGGGGCCTGCCGGTCATACGCCAGACTTCAAGCCCCCGGCTGATGCGTTGGCTATGATTGGGATGTAACTTAGCTGCAAGCTCGGGATCCACCAGCGCCAGCTGTTGGTGCAGCGCTGGCCATCCCTGCTCGGCGGCTTCTTTATCGATGGCGGCGCGGGTTTCAGTATCGGTCGCGGGAATATCGTCAAGCCCCTGGAGCAGCGCCCTGAAATAGAGCATGGTACCGCCAACCAAAATAGGCAGTCGGCCCCGGTTTCTCACCGCTGCAATGGTTGCGCGGGCATCAGTGACAAAATCAGCCACGCTGTAGACATCTGATGGATCCCTTAAATCCATCAAATGATGGGGCTCCGTTGGTTTAGCAGCGCCGATATTAAGACCGCGGTAAACCAAGGCGGAGTCGACGGAAATCAACTCGCCGTTGAGCGCACCGGCGGCGGCAATGGCAAAATCGGTTTTGCCGGCGGCGGTGGGACCCATAATGCACAACAGCGGCAGCCCGGGCACTTAACGGCCTCGCAAAAACAGTTTATCGAGCTCCGTCATCGTCAGTTGCACCCAGGTGGGACGGCCGTGATTACACTGGCCCGAGCGCTCGGTATGCTCCATGTCCCGCAGCAGTGCGTTCATCTCTGGAACGGTTAAACGACGATTAGCCCGAACGGAACCGTGACAGGCCATGGTTGATAACAGCTCATCCATGTGTGCCGCCATTCGATCAGACGTGCCGTACTCCACCAGATCAGACAGCACATCACGCAACAATTGCTCGATATTTGCCTGTGCCAAAGCGATAGGGATTTCCCTAATGGTCAACTGTTCCTCACCGGTGACATCGACCAGAAACCCAAGCTGCGCGAGCGCTTCCTGGCCTTCCTCGACCACCGCCACCTCTTTCGCCGACACCGCCAGGGATTGCGGCACCAAAAGCGGCTGGGCACGTACGCCACTGTCGTCGCGCATACGTTTCAATCGCTCATAGGTGATGCGCTCATGGGCAGCGTGCATATCGACCAAGACCATGCCCGCCGTATTTTGAGCGAGAATGTAAACGCCGTGTACTTGGGCCAATGCAAAACCGAGGGGTGGCACCTCCGCTTCGGTGTACGGCATATCGGCGGTATTCGAGATTGCCGAGGAGGCATGATCTGCCCACTGGCCAGCACGGGAGGCTGATCCTGTACCGCCGTACAGCCTCGCCAAAGATGTCTGTTGCGCCACAAAGGTATGGCGATCTTTGTCTGCAAAATTGGCATCCCTGGTCATCAGCGCCATTGGCCGCTGCACAGGGGGGTTATCGAACTGGGGTTCCGTGATCTGGCTATCAACCAATACCGATGACGTCGCACTATCGCTGCCCGGTCGCAACTCGGCGAGGGCTCTGTTTAAAGTGCTGAAAATAAAACCATGAATCTCACGCCCGTCACGAAAACGCACTTCGTGCTTGGTCGGGTGAACATTAACGTCTACCCGAGCAGGATCCAGCTCAAAAAACAAGACATAGGCGGGGTGACGACCGTGGAACAAAACGTCGCGATAAGCTTGCTTGATCGCGTGGGCAATGAGCTTGTCACGAATAACCCGCCCGTTGACGAAAAAGTACTGTAAGTCCGCCTGGCTGCGGGAAAATGTTGGCAGCCCCACCCAGCCACGCAAGGAAAGATCCCCAGCCGAACGCTCGATTGGGACCGCTTGCTCCATAAACGCAGGCCCGCAGACGCTCGCGACCCGCCGCTCTAGCGCCACCTGATCGATCGCAGGCTTCAGGCTGTGAATGGTCTTGCCATTGTGTCGCAAGACAAAACCAACCTCGGGTCGGGCTAAGGCCTGACGCTTGACCACCTCTTCAATATGGTTGAACTCGGTTTTTTCCGTGCGCAAAAATTTACGCCTGGCGGGTGTGTTGTAAAACAAATCCCGCACATCGAGTGTGGTGCCTCGAGGGTGCGGTGCTGGCCGCACAGACACCTGCATATCGCGACCTTCACTGGCCGCGCACAAGCCTGCACTGGCATCATCGCTGGCATTGGAGGTCAGCGACAAACGCGCCACGGATGCAATGGATGCCAATGCCTCACCACGAAAACCGAGGGTTGCAACCGCTTCAAGATCATCAATTGACGCGATCTTCGACGTGGCGTGGCGCGCCAATGCGAGGGTCAGGTCCTCTTGATCAATGCCCAGACCATCATCGCGAACACGAATCAGCTTGGTCCCACCTGACTCAATATCAATACCAATATGACGAGCGTTGGCATCGAGGCTATTTTCCAAAGCCTCTTTCACCACCGATGAGGGTCTTTCAACGACCTCACCTGCAGCAATCTGATTGGCAAGGCGGGTGTCAAGACTGCGAATACGTGAGCGGGACATCAGGCGTCAGGGATAACCAAAGTTTGGCCAATGCGAATGGTATTCGAGCCCAAACCATTGCGCGCCTTAAGGGCTGGCACGCTTACGTTAAAGCGCAGTGCTATCTCAGACAAGGTGTCGCCCCTGGCGACCTTGTACTCACGCCCCGACTGCTGACGTTGCCATGCCAGCAACGTCCCCGGTGGTGGATGGCTGCGAAACCAGTTCAAGATCCCACGCTGAATAGCGCGAGCCATTTTATCTTGATAGTCCGCACGTGCTAGCAAAGCGGCTTCCGCGGGGTTAGAGATAAAACCGGTCTCCACCAAAATGGAAGGGATATCCGGACTTTTAAGCACAGCAAACCCCGCCTGTTCGACTTGTCGTTTATGTAGCTTGGCGATGCCATCGATCTCTTTGAGCACCTCGCCGCCTAAGCTCAAACTGTTGTCGAGGGTGGCTGTCATGGTCAAATCGGTGAGAACACCCGCCAACATATCATCGACATCGGCCAGTCGAACACCACCCACCAAATCTGCCGCGTTTTCACGGTCAGCTAGGTACTGGGCGGTCGTCGACGTCGCGCCTTTAGTCGATAAGGCATATACCGATGCCCCCCGGGCCGAAGCCAGACGAAATGCATCCGCATGAATCGATACGAACAGATCAGCCTGATGCTCACGGGCAAGCTCACGTCGCCCCTTTAAACTCACGTAATAATCGCCGGTGCGTATCATCACAGGCCTGAAACCCGGGACCTCACGCAACTTAGTGGCTAGCCTCTCAGCAATCGCCAGTACCACCTGTTTTTCCCGCAAGCGCTTGGGACCACTGGCACCGGGGTCCTCGCCCCCGTGTCCCGCGTCGATGGCCACGATAATGTCTCGCTTGCCCGCCAAAGCATCGACACTTTTCACGACCTTCACGTCACCACCGTCCGGGCCAATATCGTACAAATCAAGTACCAAACGGGGCCCAGTCTGAGCATTGGCCTCCAAGGGGAAACTTTTGGGCCGCACCTTAGCGTTTAAGTCCAAGACCACTCGAAGATCATCACCCTGGCGAACCGCCGATCGGACGCGATCAATAGGGGTTTTTTCCAAGGGCAAGTCGATCAATGCATCCCGCAAACGGGCCTGGGTTAAATCGATCACCAACCGATTCGGATCGCTCAACTCTAAAAGGGAGTGGGCAACCGGCTCTGATAAATCAAACACGATCCGAGTGTGATCGGGGGCGCGCCATAGACGCACATCGAGAATATCGGCAGCAATGGCCGCTTTACTCGATAAAGTGTGCGCCATTGCGAGCAACAACAGCGCTAGGCAGCCCCTAGTCGTAACCTTCATTGTTCGCTCGCCACATGCTTGAGCACCGTAAGACCGGCCTCAGAGTAAGCGGTCACAGTCGCCCTGCGTCCCTCGTCAACGACATCGAGTTGGATCCGCAAGTCCGCTGAAGGTAGCCAAGGTGCGCCTCGTTCGGGCCACTCGAATACCAACAGAGCCGGTTGCTCGAGGTAATCCCTGAGGCCGAGAAACTCGAGCTCCTCGGGGTCCCCCAGTCGATAAAGGTCAAAGTGATAAACGTCGTGCTCACCCAGGGTGTAAGGTTCAACCAGGGTATAGGTGGGGCTTTTAACACTACCGACGTGACCAAGTCCCTGTAATAAACCGCGGCTGAGGGTGGTTTTGCCGGCACCTAATTGTCCCTGTAAATACAGCTTCAATGGCCAAACCAGCCCCGAAGCCAAGCGCTCGCCTAGGGCGAGGGTAGCTGCCTCGTCGGGCAAGTTGATGGGTAGTGGCGGCGTATCAACTGGGGTCATGGGTGTGCAGTGTAGCGCCGTTTCAACCCAAGGTGACCTAGTTCTGCCAAAATAGCCTGATGAAACCCCCGAAGACATCACCCGAGCATCTGAAGGCTCTGAGCAAAACCTTGCATCAGTGGGCAGAGGAGCTTGGCTTTCAACAGCTAGGTATTACTGGAATTGATCTGGGACAACACGAGGACTATCTGGCGCGTTGGCTGGCCCATGGCTATCAAGGGGAAATGGACTACATGGCCAAGCACGGCCGCAAGCGCAGCCGCCCCGGCGAACTGGTGCCTGGCACCTGCACAGTGCTGTCCTTGCGCATGGATTATCAGCCCGAGGGAGCCGATCCTGAGCAGATCCTGACCCAACGCCACAAAGCCTATGTGTCACGCTATGCCCTGGGTAGGGATTACCACAAGCTCATGCGTCACCGTTTAGCGCAACTCGCCAAGCGCATAGAACAGGAACTCGATGGTGGCTGTTACCGCGCCTTTGTCGATAGTGCACCTGTACTGGAGCGCGCGATCGCCGAGCGCGCAGGCCTAGGCTGGATTGCCAAAAACACAATGCTTATTAACGAGCGAGCGGGTTCGTGGTTTTTCCTCGGTGAAATTTACACCAACATCCCGTTCCCGAAAGATCCACCCAAAACCGATAAACACTGTGGTAGCTGCCAAGCATGTCTTGAGGTATGCCCAACCCAGGCCTTCGTAGCACCCTTCGTGCTAGATGCGAGACGCTGCATTTCCTATTTAACGATTGAGCACAAAGGCAGCATCGACCAAAGCCTCCGCCCCCTAATGGGAAACCGCATCTATGGTTGTGATGACTGCCAACTGGTCTGTCCATGGAATAAATTTGCACAGACTACTTCAGAGCCCGATTTCGCCCCTAGGCATCAATTGGACGATCGAGACCTGGTCGAGTTGTTCCAATGGACAGCGTCAGAGTTTGAACAGCGCTCCCAAGGATCTGCGATACGCCGGATCGGCCACGAGCGGTGGCTGCGCAACATTGCGGTAGCGCTCGGCAATGCGCCTTCGAGCCCTAGCATTATAAGCGCCCTGCGACAGCGGCTGAGCCACCCTTCTGCACTGGTGCGCGAGCATGTGCAATGGGCATTGCAGCAACACCGTCAAGCGCTCTAGTCAGCACCCGTGCTATGACGCAGGAAATGTTGGCGGTAATAGCGCAATTCTTCAATCGACTCTCGAATATCATCTAGCGCCCGATGACTGGTTTGCTTGCTAAGACCCGGCAAATCTGGCCGCCAACGCTGGGCCAATATCTTCAGGGTGCTGACATCGAGATTACGGTAATGGAAAAAACGCTCCAACGTAGGCAAATGTCGCGCCATGAAACGTCGATCCTGACAAATCGAATTGCCGCACATAGGCGAGGCCCCGGCGGGCACCCATTCAGCCAAAAACGCCAAGGTGTCATCGGCGGCCCGCTGTTCATTCACATGGCTAGCTCTAACCCGATCGACCAGCCCGGACCCGGTGTGATGACGGGTGTTCCACTCGTCCATGCTGGCTAGTTCGGCATCACTTTGGTGAACAGCAATCACTGGCCCCACAGCCAGTTCGTTGAGATCACTGTCAGTCACGATAGTGGCGATCTCGATGACCCGATGCTGCTCAGGTATGAGGCCGGTCATTTCCATATCGACCCAAATCAAATTATCGGGGTTTGGCACAAATTGCTCCCAAAAACAGGTTGAACGATTTCAGTGATGCCGCAGCATCGTCCCTGAGGAACCGGCCAGATCAGCACCAAAAGAAGAGTCAGCACCTAAAGAAGAGTCAGCACCAAAAGAAGAGTTAGCACCAACGCAAGCGCCAGCCAGCATTCACAGGGTACACTACCTGGCATGCCTAAGCGTCATCTCAGTCAGCAACAACAACGCCGTATTCGCGCATCGCAAGCCCAGAGTCTACGCGACGCTCAGACGTCCCTTGATGGTGCCGAACCGGGCTTGGTGATTGCCCGCTACGGTAAAAGAGCCCTGGTGGAGGATAACGACGGCGAGCGCTGGCAATGCGAACTGCGGGCAAATATCGATAGCGTGGTAGCCGGCGACCGGGTCGTGTGGCGAAAAAGTGACCACAGCGGCGTCATTGAGGCCAGAGATGATCGGCGGACGGTTCTGTTCCGACCCGATGCCCGAGGCAAGCTGAGGCCCGTCGCTGCCAACATCGACACGATGATAGTGGTGTTGGCACCGAGCCCCGAGCCCCACCGACACTTGATAGATCGCTATCTGGTAGCGGCTCATCATATGGGTGTCGACGTTTCGCTGATCCTCAATAAAACAGACCTTCTCGACGAGCACAGCGATGTACCCGCATTAGTCGATAGTTACCGGCAATTGGGTTACGCCACCACTGCAACGAATCGCAGCACTGACCCGGGCGCTAGTGTACTTCGACCACTGGCACACAACCGAACCATTGTCTTGGTGGGGCAATCGGGGGTGGGTAAATCGTCTTTGATTCAACGCCTTATACCCGATCTAGCCATTCGCATCGGTGAGCTATCCCAAGCCATCGACAAAGGGCGCCATACCACCACTGCAGCGGAGCTCTATCACCTGCCCGGCGGTGGCCGCCTGATTGACTCACCCGGTATTCGCGAATTTCATCTGCACCACTTACCCGCGCAGTCGGTGGCAGCTGGGTTTATCGAGTTCCAATCCTACCTGGGACTGTGCAAGTTCCGAGATTGCCAACATGACAAAGAATTGGGTTGCGCACTAAAAGCCGCAGTGGACGCAGGCGAGATCAGTAGTGCCCGCTTTGAAAGCTATCGGCGAATTGTAGATGCGCCGGTGCAGTGACGTTGGGTGCTTTGAGTCTACCCACCATAGCGCTGGCCTCACCATCCCGCCGCAAACCCTCCTCAAACAGAAATTCAAAGCGCAGTTCTACCCGCCAGGCACCCTCCCTGGATAAGCCCGGCGTATCGATGCGCCAGTTGTAACTGGGCTCCAGTTCAACAAATAAATAGTCACGGTAGGTCTGTCGTCGGTAGCGGACACCGAGGCGATAGTTCGACACATAGCTGGTGGGTTCGGTCTGACCCGACAGCCCGGCATAGACCATGGTGGCATGCTCCCG
>CAJXNM010000055.1 GCA_913057135.1 uncultured Halieaceae bacterium | reverse complement strand
CCGGGCAGGCTACTCTAGTCGTCGGCCACACAACGAGTGCAATGATGACCCAAGCAGAATCGTTAAATCGCCGCGTCCAACTCAACAACGAGTGGCATGCCCGTCCCGTTGCCAATATGGCAACACCGTTTCGTTGCAGCCATCAGGTGTTTCGTCGTCACGGTGAAGCCAGTGCAGTCCGGGACGCTTTCGCCGAGCTTTGCAGCCGTCATGGCCAAGCAAAACCCGGGGAAGAGAGCCGTTACCAACTGGTGCAAATGGGTAGCGCCCTCATCAAATGGGAGGGACACACCGAGGCCGATTCCATCACGGCCTTGGTGCCCGGCAATAGCACACCCTTATTTAGTGCCCACGCCGACGGCTTTGCGCCCACCGACATTAAGAGTGTCTTTGGGGGCGATATCATTTGCGGTGTCCACATCGAGTTTCTGAAGCAAAGCCAAGATGCGATGGACATGGCCAGCATTCGCGCCGCTTTGGGTACGAACGAGATCTATGGGGGCACCATCGCCGATGGCAATGCCTCGCTCTGGTCAAGTTTCCGCCTGGGTGCCGACGGCTTCGCGCGCATCGTCATGGTGGATCACAGCCTCAACGAAAGCGCGGTGGGTCGTTATTTACAGCGGGTTGTCGAAAGCGAAAGCTATCGACTTCAGGCTATGAATGCCCTGCCGTTGGCGCGTCAAACCATGGCGGAGCTATCGGGCCTTGAAGACGAGCTTGAGCCCCTCATGGATACGCTGACACGGGCGGGTGACGACACCAATCATGAGGCATTACTGGCTCAACTCTCGACCATGGCGGCTCGGATTGAACATCTAGCCGCCGCCAGTAGCTATCGCTTTGGTGCCGCTCGAGCCTATTCACGGATTGTGGAACAACGTCTGAACGAGCTGCGCGAAGAGCGTGTGGCGTCGATCCCCCGCTATTCATTGTTTCTTCTAAGAACCCTACAGCCGGCCATGCGTACCTGTGAAGCGGCAGAGCGACGTATTGATGAACTGGCTCAGCGGGTCTCTCGGGCCATTACACTGCTGACCTCGATGGTAGAGATGATGCAAACGCGGCAGACCAATACCATGATCGAAGCCATGAGTCGCAACGCAGAAATTCAAGTGCGACTGCAACAGGCCGTCGAGGGTTTCTCTACCTTCGTCATCACCTATTACGCCATTGGCT
This sequence comes from uncultured Halieaceae bacterium, assembly GCA_913057135.1. Lineage (GTDB taxonomy): Bacteria > Pseudomonadota > Gammaproteobacteria > Pseudomonadales > Halieaceae > Luminiphilus. The sequence goes on along the minus strand of CAJXNM010000055.1, from coordinate 13,365 downwards.
TACTCAGTTACATGTTGGCGGCTGCCAAATCAGCGGGGCTCATTGCCGTAGAACCTAAAATTGTCGCGGGGGTGGCAGCGCCGGTTGTGCTGCTGGTGGTTTGGGCACTGAGTCGCAGCGTCCGTAAGCGCATGACCCGTGAATTACATTGAGTACCGTCATCAGTGAATGTTTATCAACAACCGATGCTGCCCAGCCTGTGCCCGTCGCCCGATCGGGTAGCACGCCCTGTTACGGTGGCGTTAGTGCAGATGCGCTGGTTGCGTGACCCCACACGTCACCGTCAACAGTTAGAGGAAGGGGTAGCGAGGGCCGCCGATGCGGGGGCCGAGGTGGTATTTTTGCCAGAGCTGACCCTGTCGCGCTATCCCGCCGATCAATATCCGACGGGGCGTGCGGACGCGTTAGCAGAGTCTTTGGAAACGGGGCCAACCGTGGCCTTCTTGAGGGAACTGGCTACCCGCTGCGACCTGCATGTACACGGTTCATTGTTTGAGGCAACCGATGCACCCGATGGTCGCGGCTTTAATACCGCTGTGATGGTCGATAACACCGGCGCCTTGGTGGCCAAAACACGCAAGACCCACATACCGGTGACCGCGGGCTATTGGGAAGACCACTATTTTGCCCAAGGACCTGCAGATAACGCCTACCCGGTGCACCAACTTGAGCTCGACAGCGGGTCTTTGCCAGTTGGCTTGCCCACCTGCTGGGATGAGTGGTTTCCGGAAGTGGCGCGGGCCTATGGCTTGGGTGGCGCGGCGCTGCTGTGCTACCCCACCGCCATTGGCTCTGAACCCGATTATCCCGACTTCGATACAGCCCCGCTGTGGCAACAGACCATTGTCGGTCATGCCATTACCAACGGTTTATTCATGGTGGTGCCTAACCGCTGGGGCAGCGAAGGGCTCATTCAGTTCTACGGCAGCAGCTTCATTGTCGACCCATTTGGACGACTGCTCGGTCGCGCACCCCGTGACGAGAGCTGCGTGCTTGTGGCCACCCTCGATATCGCTCAGCGCCATGACTGGTTAACCCTATTCCCCTTCTTCAAAACACGGCGCCCCGACAGTTACGGGCAATTAGTCGCCCCCGTCACCAGTAACAATAGAGGCATACCCGTGCCCTCCCCGTTAGACCGCTCCGACGATCAGGCCCCAGCATGAGTCGTTACATGCCCCCCGAATGGGCACGGCACAGCGCCACCTGGATGGGCTTTCCTGTGGGCGCTTACCCCGGTGCAGGCGTCAGTGACGATGAAGTACAGCAGGTCTGGGCTGCTGTAGCCAACATCATCGTCGACCACGAGCCGGTACATATGCTGTGCCCTCGCGGTCAGTGGTCCCGGGCGAAGCGCTTGTTATCCGCGCAAATATCCCTGCATGAGTACCCCCTGAACGATGCTTGGCTGCGCGACACCGGACCCACCTTTGTCATCGACGACGGGGTTTTACGGGCGGTGGATTGGCGTTTTAACGGCTGGGGTGACCACACCGCCTTCGACTGGCAGGACGATGCCGCTATTGCCTCTTTTATTGCCCAGCAGCAGGGTGTTGCGCCCAGCAGCTCCGCGCTCACCAACGAAGGGGGTGGCATCCATGTGGATGGCGCAGGCACCGTACTACTCACGGAAACCGTTCAACTTGACCCCCAGCGCAACCCAAGCTGGTCAAAAGCCCAGGTCGAGTCGGAAATTCATGGGCAGTTAGGCACCGACAGGGCCATTTGGCTGCCCCGGGGACTGCACCGAGATTACAGCGATCACGGCACCCGTGGTCATGTGGACATCGTGGCCTGCTTCACCCCCGACCACACGGTGCTATTGCATCAGCAGCCCGATCAGGGACATCCCGACTATCCGTTATACGCCCAAGTCCAAGAACAACTCAACGACGCGGGCTACTCGGTCCGCCCCCTGCAAGCGCCAACGGTACTTCGAGATAACCGCGATTGGGTGGACTACAGCTACATTAATCACTATGTGTGCAATGGCGCTGTGGTGATGCCCACCTTTAAAGACCCAATGGACGATGCCGCCGCCGAGGTGTTGCGGGATAGTTATCCGGGCAGAGATATACGCCAGGTGGACGCCAGAGTCATCTTCGCGATGGGTGGCGGCGTACATTGCATTACTCAACAGCAGCCGGCCGTGGCTGCCTGATTCGCTATAACGAGACCACGATGTTTACCTATTTGAATCCCGAGGTGCGTAAACGCCTTGTTGCCGAAGGCAAGCTGCTCCGTATTAACGCCGAGGGCGAACGTATCGATGGGGGCCATTCCGCCCCCGCAGGTCAGCGTAGCCTCAATGTATTGGGCCCCGTGCCACTGCCTTTGGCCCGCGGCACGGCTCACCCCGTTGCCCAGTGGTTCGCCGCCGTGCGCAGCACTGAATTGAGTGAGGTGGAAGGTTTAGCCACCACCCTGCGCGAGCAGGGTGGACAGCATTTATTCTCTCAGCTGGCATCGAGCATGGCCGTCAACAGCGTGCTGGTCATTGGTAACGCCGAATCATCTGCGTCGCCACTGGTGCGGGTGCATTCAAACTGCCTGACCGGCGATGTCTTCGGCTCCCGTCGCTGTGAATGCGGGCCGCAATTGGAAGCCGCCATCGACCGGATTGCAGAAGATCCCGAAGGGGGCTATTTGGTGTACATGGCGGGCCACGAGGGACGCGGTATTGGTCTTTGGGCCAAGGCAGCCACGTACTTACTCCAAGATGCCGGGGAAGACACCTATCAGGCCAATCGCTCATTGGGCCTACCCGATGACTCCCGTGATTTCAGCGACGCCGCCTCGCTGTTGAAGTATTTCGGGCGGGGAAGACCGCTGCGGCTGCTGACCAACAACCCCAAGAAGCTCAACGATTTAACCGAAGCCGGCCTTGAAAATGTGGTGCGGGTAAAACACGTCTCTGGGGTCGATGACTGTAATTTGCGCTATCTGCAGGCCAAGCGTGAGTGGGGTCACTCGATTGATGAGGAAGACCTCAATAGCTGAGGGTTAATAGGATCACCGCAAACGACGGGCGCGAATACTGCGCCCCTTAACCTTGCCTTGCGACAGGTAGTTCATGGCTTGTCGCAGGGCCGGGCGTTCAATGGCTACATAGCTGCTGTTATCAAGAATGGTTATCTTGCCGATGCTGCTGCCGGCTAGACCCGCGTCACCGGTCAGCGCGCCAAGAATATCCCCTGCCCTGACTTTTTGTTTGCGGCCCGCATCCAATTGAATTGTGACCATGCTAGCCACCAGCGCATAGTTGGGGTCTCGATTCAGCGACGCCAGCACATCGCAGATACACGGTTGCCTCTGGTAATCCTCTATCGCCCGTAGCCGTGGCGCCTCTGGCTCTACGACAATACTCATGGCCTTGCCCGTCGAGCCCGCTCGGCCTGTGCGGCCCACCCGGTGAACATAGATTTCCGGGTCTCGGGGTAATTCAACGTTAATCACCATATCGAGGGCCTTAATGTCGAGACCCCGTGCCGCCACATCGGTTGCCACCAACACCGGGCTACTGCCGTTGGCAAACTGCAGCAACACCTGATCTCGCTCTCGCTGATCCAGGTCGCCATGTATGGCCCGCGCTTCTATGTCGTGCTCAGTTAAAAAGACAGCCACTTCTGCGCACTGCTTTTTGGTGCTACAAAACACCACCGCGTTATTGGGGCGATAGTGTTCAAACAGGGCCAGTAAGGTCGTTTGACGCTCGTGTTTGCGTACCTCGTAGAACACCTGCTCGATGGTTGCTTCATCGTGGGCAACCTCATCCTCGACGGTGACCGTCACTGGGTCGCGCTGCAGGCGCTGGCTGATTTGACGGATGTCATCGGGGTAGGTGGCGGAAAACAGCAGGGTTTGACGCGATGCAGGAGCGCGGGACACCACCGCCTGCATGGCGTCGGCAAATCCCATCTCGAGCATTCGATCGGCTTCATCAAGCACCAGCGTAGTGACGCCACTGAGATCAAGGGTCTGTCGATCGATATGATCTTTCACTCGCCCCGGGGTTCCCACCACAATGTGAGCGCCGTGCTGCAGGGAATCGCGCTGGGGGCCGAAGGGTTTACCCCCGCACAGCAGCAACACTTTAATATTGGCCATTCGACTCGCCAGCCGACGAATTTCCCCGGCGACTTGATCGGCCAGTTCGCGGGTTGGGCATAACACCAAGCCTTGCACACCCAAGAACCGCGGATTAATGCCGGTTAATAGCGCAATGCCAAAGGTAGCGGTTTTACCACTACCGGTACGTGCCCGCACGATGAGGTCGCGCCCCGCGAGCGCCGGGGGCAGCGCTTGCGCTTGTACCGGGGTCATGGCGTGGTAGCCGAGGGCATCCAGCGCCTCTAATTGCGCTGGGCTAATGTTCAAGTTGCTAAATAAGTTAGCCGACATAAAAGATGGCGCCGTAAGTTAAGGCGCGCACCATAGCAGATCTTGGGTGGGCTGGGCGCCGGTGACGCCTGGCGCTATTGCAGCCAGTCCGGTAGCGGGTCTCTGCCTAGGGAGATCTCCATGGTGTTCGACTGAGCCCCGTAACTATGGCCAACCATCTCGTCATAGGCACTCTGCTGACGCAGAAAGAGTTCGCAATCGACCACCGCTTTTAGCTGACGTTTCATGGCTAACAAATTATGGGTTTTCAGAAGCGCCCCTTTGTCATCGGCCAATATGTACTCCTCACCGGCAATCACGGGGCGGGCTAGGTACAAACTGAGATCCACCGATTCGATGACCACTCGCTCGACGTCATTGGCACGTTTGCGCAGTTGCTTCATTGTCAGCTTCATCGATTCCCCCCATTACACACGGAGGTTACGCGTGAGTCGGGTCAGTGGTTCGCCTAAGAGCGGTACTTTTGTAGGGCCTGCCGGTAGCGATCGAAGCTCTTATAGGCCGCCATATCGGCAGGGGTGTCATCAATGGCGGCGAGCAACGCCGATAGCGCACCCCGCTGCTCACGTAACGCCTCCAATGGATGCAGGTGCACACGAATGGTGAACGCCAGGGCCCCAGAGCTAGGCAGGCGGCTAAGGGTCTGGCGCTCGACCCGGTAGTACAAAGGAGTGTCGGCAGGGTAGGCACTGTTGTCATCATGGGGCCAGCAAAACCAGTCCTGATCGGCCTGCAACGACCAATTAAAGCGCTCAACCGGCTGCTGGACACGAATATTCTGCATGATGCGTTCAATGCGGGGGGTGAGCTGATCGTGAATACGCGGAATCGGATCGTGAATACGCGCCATTGGCCGACCTAACTTGTCTCGAAGCCGCCAGTGGCTTGGGCTACACAAGCTCGCGGCCATCAAACAATGGCTGCCTGCGCTTGGCACCATTAGGACCAAGTCTTCAAAGGTCTCCAGTGACGCCAGCCATAAGCGCTCGTCGGTGGGCGCGGCGGTCAACTCGTCGGGGTCTTTCCCCAGCACCTGCCAGACCTTATAGGCCAACTCGTCGGCTGCGGCGGCGCCTTGGGGTAACACCGCGTAGACATCCTCTGCCCGCTGTTGTCTGCAACGCACCTTGTGTTGCTGAATAACCGCCAAATCCCCCGGGGATTCCAGCCACGGCGTGGTCATGGGTCGCATACCAATAGTCAGGGGCTTGGGGTGACGCAAATGGGGCAGATGGTAGATCGAGGACGAGGTCAGCGGCATGACGGCCCCATAGGCGATAAAGACAGCACAAAAGATGGACGGCGCCACGCAACATTGGCGCCAACAGAGATCATACCCCGATGATCCCAGACCTGACACGCGTCACCCTCACCAGTCACGGAGCGAGCATCGCGCAAGCACCGCGCTACAGTGGTGTGTATCGTTTTTTTGATGCCCAGGGGAATCTGCTTTACGTGGGCAAAAGTGTCGACATTAAGGCGCGTCTGCAGCAGCACTTTTTGGAAGCCCGAAAGCCCGGGCGGCACCAGCGCATCATGCAACAGGTGACCACCATTGACTGCACCGCCACGGCGGGTGAAGTGGGCGCACTGCTTATGGAAAACGCTGCCATTAAGGCGGAAACGCCTCTGTACAATCGGCGGCAACGACGACTGCGAAAACTGTGGACCCTGCAATTGCGGCATGCGGACAACGGTTTCTTGCAACCTCAGGCAACCGACTTTCTACCCGATGCCGAGCGCACCGCCGACAGTTACGGGCTTTTTCAAAATCCGCGGCATATTGACAGCAGCCTGCGCCGCCACGCCCGCGACCACGGGCTGTGTTTACGTATGCTGGGTCTTGATAAGGGGCGCGGCCCCTGCTTTCAATTTCAGCTGGGGCGCTGCGATGGTGCCTGTGCCGGCGAGGAGAGCAGCGATGACCACAACGCACGCTTGCTATCGGTGCTAGATCGGGACCGCATAGCCGCGTGGCCGTTTGCAGGGGCGCTGGCGCTGCGCGAGGTGAACACCCAACCCCTGCCGGAGCAACCTGCGGAGCAGTATCACCGGGTTGAACACTGGGCGTATCTGGGCAGTTTCGACTCGTTGTCGGCGTTGCAGCGTGCCAAATCCGATGCTGGTCAACGCTACTTTGACAGGGATGCCTACCACCTACTGCTGTCGGCTTTACGCAAGGGCCGGTTCACCTTGTTAGACGCGGCTTCAGGGCGCGAGCTGGATAATCCCCTGCTAGTGCAAGGCCGCCGCTAATGAATGTGGTTTGGTTCAAGCGGGATTTACGCCTGCATGATCATGCCCCTCTTGCCGCCGCCATCGACCGTGCAGAGCCCCTATTGCTGCTGTACATACTGGAGCCCGAGCTACTGCAGAACCCCCATTATCGCCGACGGCATTGGCACTTCATTGCCCAATCCCTGGCGGATATGAACGACACCCTAAAACCCCTGGGGGCCAGCATTGCCGTACTCGAGGGTGACGCAGTAGCCCTACTGAACGCGCTGCACCAACAGCGGGCCATACAAAACCTGTTCAGCTACGAAGAAACAGGATTGGCGGTGACCTTCGAGCGAGATAAAGAGGTTGCAAACTGGTGTGCCGCCAATGGGGTTATCTGGCACGAGTTCAGCACCAATGGTGTGGAACGCCGCAGACGCCATCGCAAGGGCTGGAACCGTCAGTGGCAACAGCGCATGAGCGCTGCGCTCGATACCCCCAATATAACTGTGCTGTCGAGCTTAGCGCAGCCATTGCCCCACGCTTTGGAAGGGGCGCGCTGCCAACGCCTTGTGTCCTGGCAGCAGGCCCATCCACATTTCCAGATTGGCGGCGAGCAGCAAGCCCACGCCACCCTAGAGGACTTTTTAGCCCATCGCGCCGGCGGCTATCAGCGCTACATCTCGAAGCCGGAGCAGAGTCGTCGACACTGCTCTCGGCTATCCCCCTATTTGGCCTGGGGCAATCTCTCGATCCGACAGGTGAGCCAAGCGTTGGACAAGCGTCAACATCAGGGGGGCTGGTCACGACCGTTGGCGGCCTTCGAGTCCCGCTTACACTGGCACTGCCACTTCATTCAGAAATTCGAATCGGAGTGCCGTATGGAGTTCGAGTGTATCAACCGGGGGTTTGAGCAGTTTCCCCGGGGCGCCGATGAGGACCTGCTGCGGGCCTGGCGTGAAGGTCAAACCGGCTACCCCCTTATCGATGCCAGCATGCGCTGCCTAGTGGCCACCGGGTATATCAATTTTCGCTCCAGAGCCATGCTGGTCAGTTTTCTTACCCATCACCTGTGGCAGGACTGGCAGCAGGGGGCCGCGTGGTTGGGGTCCTTATTCCTCGATTTTGAGCCGGGCATTCACTACCCACAGATGCAAATGCAGGCGGGGGTGACCGGCATCAATACCATTCGAATCTATAACCCGGTGAAGCAATCCTTAGAGCATGACCCCGAGGGGGTGTTTATTCGCCGCTGGGTACCTGAATTGGCCGAGCTACCAACGCCACTGGTGCATCAACCGTGGTTGCGATCACCCATGGAGCGGGTACTGCACCCGGTGGATTACCCGGACCCAGTGGTCGATTTGGAACAGAGCCACCGACGGGCACGTGAGGTACTGTGGGCGCTGAAAGATCATCCCCTGATTACCCGTGAGCGTGAGCGGATCTTAAACCGCCACGTGGATCGCCTATTCCAGCGCCAAATGGCGCAAGCAGACTAGCGCCAATCTGGTACGCTTAGGGGCTGCGGCGGCCGCGCGCACAAGGAGAAACCATGATCTTCGTACTCATCACCGTAGGTGCACTGCTAGCTCTCATCCTTCTGGCCATCGTATTGCTGCCAGTGGTTATCGATGAGCAGGCCATTGTTGAACTTGCCCAAGAGCAGGTGCGCACCAAGACCAACGGTGAACTTCAGGTCACAGGTGAACCTGAACTGTCGATCTTCCCCGATTTAATTCTGGTGCTATCGGATACCACCTTCGACCTGCCCTTGGATGAAGCTGAGGGTCAACGTTTGGTGGCCGATATTGGCCACGTTGACATCAATCTATCGCTGCTGGGTCTGCTGCAAGGTGACAACTCCATCGGCAACATTCGTCTTAGCGATACCATGGCTCGGGTGCTCGATGCCCGTGATGCCGTACAAACATCGGTGCACCTGAAAGAGCTGCGCGCCGAGGGTTTGAATGTGACTGATCAACCCATGCAGCTTCACGCCACCGTTACACTGCCCAGCAATCCTGCCGCCGACGGGGCCACTGATGCTCAAGAGGTGGAGCTCACACTGGACGGACAAGTACGCACCCCCAGTGACCTGAGCCGAGTCGATATCGATGCCCTGTCGATGACGGTAAGCGGCGTACTCGCTGAACCGGTTAGCGCCCAGTTGCAGGGTCGGTACTTGATGACACCGCCCGCCTTCGATGGTCAGCTGCAATTAGTGACACCCGGGGGCGAGGTGCGGGGCGACCTGGCGTACATCAGCAATGACAGCCCCAAAATGGATATTCGGCTGGAGAGCCAGCGCTTGGACCTTGATCGGCTGAGCACCCCTCAGAATAACGATACGGTAGAGGAACAAGCACCTGATGCACCGCCCATTCCCCTGCCTGTGGGTCCACTCAAGACCTTAGATTTGCGCTTGGTAGCCCAGGTGGCAGAGCTCGTTACCACCGGGCAGCGCATTCAACAGGCCAACGTGGAACTGCGGGTCGTTAATGGCATCGCTAGGCTTGCACCGCTAACGGGTACTTTACACGGGGGCCAGTTGGATACCCAGATAACCGTCAATGCACAGCAGAGTGTTGTGGATATTGAGGTTACCGGCAGCTTGCTTGGTGTTGAGCTCGACAGCCTGTTGTCCAGCTTAGAGCAGCCAAATACCGCGAAAGGTAGCGTCAATATGAACTGGGATCTGGCGACCGAAGGTACCTTGGTTTCCGATCTTAGCAAGGCCCTCGACGGGGATATTCAACTTAATGGCGAGGATGTAGAAGTCACCGCTGTGTCGCTGCAAGCGATGGTCTGCGAGGCGGTGGCGCTGGTTAATCAGGAGACGCTGCGCAACCCTATGCCCGACACCACAGCGGTCTCGGCACTGGCCATGACCATCGACTTCGAGGACGGCGATGCGGTGCTGAAAGACACCACAATCGCCACCGCTGGGGTCTCTCTTACCGGCAATGGTCGCGCTAATTTGAGTAACAACAACTTCCGCGCGCGCTTCGATGCCAAACTCGATAATCGCCTGCAAGCACTCGATAACGCATGTCGGGTGAACGACCGCTACACTGCATTGGATTGGCCCATTCTCTGCGAGGGCAATATAAACGAGGATCCCGCTAAATCCTGCACCATCGACAGCAAGGCCATTGCCCAGCAACTGCTAAAAAACGAAGCGGAATCGACATTGAAAAAAGAAGCGGGCAAGCTGCTAAATAAGCTATTCGGGAACTGATATGAAGCGACGGCAATTCCTAGCAGCCAGTGGCGCACTCATCGCATCAAGTGTGGTGGGATCGACTGCGAATGCGCAAAAAATGCTAAACCCGCGTAGCCCCAACGCGGTGGCACTGGGATTTCATAGCCAGCACAGTCAGGTGAACGGTAAGAAATGGCGCAAAAAAGCCAATAACGCCGGCGTTGAACAACGCTGCGGTACCTGCGCCCTATTTAGGGCTACCGGTGACGGCAAAGGTAGCTGCCGCCTCTTTAAGGGTAAAGGTGTGCCCGATGGTGGTTGGTGTAACGGCTGGACGGCACGCTAATGTTTGATTCAAGTTATCGACGATTGGGCGATGCCTACTCTGTGCTGTGTGCGGCGACGCCGGTATCTGAACCCAAGTGGATGGCCTTTAACCACGCGCTGGCTGAAACCATGGGCTGGCCCAAAGCGTGGCGCGAGACCGACGAAGCGCTGGCGGCGCTGGCGGGCAACAGCACCCTAGCCGGTAGTACCCCTTACGCTACGGTTTATGCGGGCCACCAATTCGGCAGCTACAACCCGCAGCTGGGTGATGGCCGGGCACTCATGTTGGGCGAATGGTGCACCGAAGAGGGCAAGCGACTTGATGTGCAACTCAAAGGGGCAGGCCGAACACCCTTCTCTCGCGGTGGCGATGGTCGCTCGCCCATTGGGCCGGTAGTCCGGGAATATCTTGTCAGCGAAGCGATGGCAGCGTTAGGGGTGCCGACAACCCGCGCCTTAGCGGCGGTGGCGACCGGTGACCCGGTGTTGCGTCAAGGTCCCGAGCCAGGGGGCATTCTGACGCGAGTTGCCAGCAGTCATTTACGCATTGGCACTGTGCAGTACTTTGCGATGAGCAAAGGGGGCGACGGTGTTGCCGAGCTGGTTAACCACATCACCATGCGCCATTACCAGGAGGAGCTTGCGCAAAGTAGCGCCGCCAATCCGGGCACTACCCAGGTGCTACTGAAAGGGGTTTGCAAGCGGCTGGCTTCCTTGGTGGCCCAGTGGCAAAGCCTGGGATTCATCCACGGGGTGCTTAACACCGATAACATGCTGCTATGTGGCGAAACCGTGGACTACGGCCCCTGCGCATTCATGGACAATTACGCGGCCGATAGGGTCTTTAGTTCTATCGATACCGGCGGGCGCTACGCCTACCAGAACCAGCCGGGCATTGTGCATTGGAATCTCAGTGTGCTGGCACAATGCTTATTGCCACTCATGCACGATGATCAAGAAAAGGCACTGCAGGCCGCGCAGCATGCGGTTGATCTTTTCCCGAGGCACTTCACCGATGTGCATGGCGCATTACTTGCCAACAAATTTGGTTTGGGGACGTTTAGAGAGTCGGATCGCGAGCTCGTCGATGGATTTTTCAAAGCGCTGGCCGAGGGCGATTTGGATTTCACCCTGGCGTTTCGTTGGCTAACCGAAGTGGCTGGAGGCAACCTCGATCACACGCCCCTGCCCGAGCTCTTTAAACCATCGGTGGCACTACTTAAATGGCTAGATGGCTGGCGCGCTGTGCGTAAGCAACGCAATGCCGACACCGAAGCCACACTCGAGCAGATGCGAAAGGCGAACCCCGTGGTCATTCCCCGCAATCACAGGGTGGCGGAAGCCATCAGTGCGGCGGAGCTGGGGGATTACCGTGTACTCAATGACTACCACCAGCGCTGGCAAACGCCCTATGAATGGCATGCCGACGATAGGCTATATGCGGCATCACCTGAGCCAGAAGTCAGAGTAACTCGCACCTTCTGCGGTACCTAAGCCGCTACCGCCCCCAAGCCAGAGGGGTTACTCGCCTCAAGCCACCTGCAACCGTATACTGCGGGCCGAATCAGACAGGGAACTACCGTGAGCTACGAATTTTTGGGTAAGGCCGTTAGCGGCCCCTTCACCATACCCTCAGGTATTGTCACAACTGCGCCGTCTATTATGAGGCGCATCATGCGCGACATCCCCGCCGTGGGCGTCATTACCACCAAGAGTATTGGTTTGCTACCAAGGGCCGGTAACCGCGAGCCGGTATATAGCCAGTACGCACCCGGCTGCTTTGTGAATGCGGTGGGTCTCACGAACCCCGGGGCCGAAGCCTCGTTAGCGGCGCTAAAAGCCCTGGACGTGCCCGCCGATAAGTTCCTGTTGGTGTCTATTTTTGGTGGCAGCGTTGAAGATTTCGTAGAAGTTGCCAAGCTGCTGGCGCCGGTGGCCGACGGCATTGAGCTAAATCTGTCCTGTCCCCACGCCCAGGGTTACGGTATGGCCATGGGGCAAGACCCCGAGATGGTGGCCGCTATTGTCGGTGCAGTGAAAGCAGCCGTTGATATTCCCGTCGTACCCAAATTAACACCCAACGCCAGCGATATTGCCGCCATTGGCCGGGCCGCCATTCAAGCGGGCGCCGATGCCTTGTGTGCCATCAATACCGTAGGGCCCGGTTACACCGCCAGCCACGGTGAACCGGTGCTTAGCAATGGGGTGGGCGGCATGTCGGGCAAAGGTGTGCTGCCCATTGCGCTTAAGTGTATTCGCGAGCTGCGCGCCATTACCGACAAACCCATTATTGGCTGCGGCGGCTTCTCGAGTGCCGCCGATTGTCGGGCCGCTATGGATGCCGGCGCCGACATTTTAGGGGTTGGCTCGGCCCTAAGCGGCATGGATAGCGCCGACTTGGTGACCTATTTCGAGACCCTCACCGCCGACCTGGCGCACGGGCGGGATCGGGCCGAAAGCCTGATTCGCTACGATCTAGATATGCAGTTCCGGCCGGTGACCGTTAAAGCGGTTGAGCGGGTTTGCGATGACATTGTGGTGCTGAGCTGCAATGAAAGCGTCAATATTCAGGCGGGGGAATACGTCTTTATCTGGATTCCGGGGGTGGGAGAAAAGCCCTTCTCGTGCCTCACCGATGACCCGCTCCGGTTTGCTGTCATCAATGTTGGGGAATTCACGCAGGCCTGCTGCGAGCTTAGCCCCGGTACAGAAATTTACATTCGTGGACCCTACGGCACCCCGGTGGAGCCGCCCGAAGACAGCCACGTCATGTGTGTGGCCGGCGGCACCGGCTTGGCTGCGGTTTATCAAATTGCCCGTGACTTCGGCAGTAACGAAGCCCCGGCTGAGATTTTTGCCGGCGCACGCAGCGCCGATCGTTTGTATTTCATTGATGACTGCAAGGCCATTGCCAAGGTAACCATTGCCACCGATGACGGTAGTGCGGGCCACCACGGGCGAGTAACCGAGGCCCTTGATGCGCGCCTGGCGGCAATGACGGCCGATGAATTGAGCAAGGTGGTGTTCTATAACTGTGGCCCAGAGCCGATGATTCACGCCGCCGAAGCGGTGCAACAGCAGTACGTAGCCAAGGAGCGCATTCACAGCGCTATCGATTACGTGACCAAGTGTGGCGTGGGTATTTGCGGCGCCTGCGCTGCACCCGATGGCCGGCGGATCTGTATTGATGGGCCGTTTATTAGTGCTGAGGG
>CAJXNM010000054.1 GCA_913057135.1 uncultured Halieaceae bacterium | reverse complement strand
CAGCGTCGCGACATCCATGCCATAGCGCTGGCTTAAGTCCCGAACACCCTCTAGGTAGCGCTCAATAAACGCTTGCTGGAATTTATTAGAAAACGGAAACTGAATTTTCACTTTCACCTGACCGGTTTCGGTAGGTTGCAGCTCACCCGCAATAGCGTCTTCTGACGCCATCGTTGACGACTCGGTTTTAGCATGATCAAAGGTCTCAATAACACGCTTGCGTAAGACCGCCTCATTAACGTCAATCAACAGACTTTCGATAGTGACCGCATCGTCGCTACGCCCATTGCTGGGGTCGACGGTAGCCGAGGCCGAAGAGGATGCGTCTGAGGGCCCACTGTTGCCTACCTCGACGAGCACATCATCCGCCGAGACCGCAGTCGCCAGTGGCCCCTGCTCGAGCGCTGTATCCACCGCCACCATGAACTGATCGTTGTCATCAAGGGTCGACTTATCTGCAGTCTTAACCAGCGCTACCATCGCCACGACGTCGTCTATCGCCTGCTCGCGGGCGAGGTCATCAGGCTCCGTAATGGCCTCAACCGTGACCATATTGGTAGCGTAATCGAGGGAGATACGTGTATTGAAGGTATCGTTGTAGGTCACCCAGGTGGTCTTACTGGGGAGCTGAACATCATCGCCCCAATTCACCGAGATACGATCTGTCAATCCATTGAACGCCCGGTCGATAGCTTCCTCAAGGGCTAAAAAATCCGCTTCAATTTGAGCATCGGTGTCGGCAAAGGCAGCGTCAATTCGGCGTTCAAAATCTTCAAATGTCTGCGCTTGGACGGGCGAAATAAGTAACAGCCCTATCAATGCAATGTAGCGCGGCACGAAAACGGCTCCTGTCACTGCTGATCGGTAGGGCGACCAAGCAGCGCCTCAAGGCTTCGTGTTAAGTCCGCCAATGTGGTTCGATTCGCACACTCATCGCTTTTATCGGTGCAAATACCCAACACCACCTCGGCACTGAGGCCGCCCTCGACCTCATCAATGGTTGATGAAATCTGAAAGACACCCAGTAAATTGGCACGACTTTTTGACGCAATGAGATCAGTCACCACTTCCATGTCCTCCACCGTCGTACCGCTGGTCACCTGTATTTTGATCAGCTCAGACATGTTGCGCATGGCATCAAGCTTGGCCGCCCGCTCTGCCATCATGCGAGCTTGGACGGCATTGGCCGCTTTGGTGGTGTCAACTGTTCCAATGCCGGTAACTTTCAATACCTCCGCATGAGCACAGCTGCTCATTAATAGGCTTGCTGCCATGAGTTGTCTAAGCGCCACGGAACTCCCTCCTGTTTAAATCGCACCGTAGTCTCGACGCATGATAATTACAAGATTCTCCAATTAAAGATGCTCTCCAAAAAAAAGCGGACCGAAGTCCGCTTAATGTCTTTCTCTGTCGTGGGGTTATTCAAATAACGCCCCCGCCGCCAATTTGTCATGGACAATTTGGGGCACCTCGAACCGGTCCCCATAACGCTCAGCCAATTCGCCACAGCGATCGACGAAGCGCTGCAAGCCATAGGTATTCACAAATTGAATTAAGCCACCGGTCCACGCTGGCGCACCAATACCCATGATCGAGCCAATATTGCCGTCGGCCACGGTACGTAATACACCGGTTTGCAGACATTTAAGGGCTTCAATCACTTGGCGGAACAGCAAGCGGTCTTTGACCTCTGAATCCGCCAGATCAGCTTCGGGACGATAGTACAGCTCGAGCAACTTAGGCCAAATTGCCTTGGAGCCATCATCGGCATACTCGTAAAATCCACCGCCATGGTGACGTCCGCCGCGGCCATAGTCACCAATCATGGTGGCCACGACCTCCCGCGCAATGCTGCCATCGCCCCACTTATCTTCAACACCCAGCTCTTTCCAGGTGTCGTTGGCCTTACGGGATAGCTCCAAGCTGACCTCGTCGTACACCGCAAGTGGGCCTACCGGCATACCCACCGCTTTGCCCAAATTGTCGATCTTGACCGGGTGCACACCCTCTTTTAACAAGCGGACACCCTCGTCTAAGTAAGTACCGAAGGTTCTGGAAGTGAAGAAGCCCAAGGAGTCGTTCACCACAATGGGGGTCTTGCGAATCTGCTTGGTGTAGTCAAAGGCTTTGGCCAATGCCACATCACTGGTTTTCTCGCCCATGATGATTTCGACCAGGGGCATCTTGTCGACGGGGGAGAAGAAATGAATGCCGATGAAGTTATCGGGGTTGCTGCTGCCCTCAGCCAACTGGGTGATGGGCAGTGTCGAGGTATTCGATCCCCACACCCCATCTTCGGCCAAATAGCCCTCGAGCTCGGCGGTGATCTGGTGCTTGAGGGTCATATTCTCGAACACCGCTTCAATAATCAGATCGCAACCCGCTAGATCATCGTTGTTGGCGGTCGGTTTGATCAGACTGAGAACCGACTGCGCCTTCTCCTCGGCCATCCGCCCCTTTTCAACCCGCTTTTGCAGCAGCTTTTCAGAGTAAGCTTTACCTTTGTCGGCGGCCTCCTGGGAGATATCTTTCAGGACAACCTCAATACCTGCCATGGCTGATACGTAGGCAATGCCCTGACCCATCATACCTGCACCCAGAACACCGACTTTTTTCGTGACCTGGGGCGGCACATCCGCAGGGCGGGACGCGCCGCCGTTAATCTTGTTCATCTGGAAGAAGAAGGTGTTAATCATATTCTTCGCTTGGGGTGAGCAGGCCAAGGTGGTGAACTGCCGGCTCTCAATGCGCATGGCGGTCTCAAAATCCACACGCATGGCTTCAACCGCCACATCCAGAATGCGCTCGGGTGCGGGCATTAAGCCCCGTGTTTTCTGACGCATCATGGCAGCGGCGACGGGCAACATTTGCGCAATGGCCGGGTGATTGGCGTTGCCACCGGGAATTTTGTAGCCGTCGGTATCCCAGGGCTGGGTTCTGGCCGCTTCATTGTCCTGATTTTCCAGCACCCACGCCTTGGCCCTGGGTATTAATTCATCGAGGCTCGACACCGTTTCATGAATCAGGCCCGATGCTTGCGCCTTGGCGGGTGCAACGCGCTTACCCTCAATCAAGTACTCCTGCGCTGCCATCAGGCCCATCAGGTAGATCCCTTTAACGACACCACCGCCACCGGGCAACAATCCTAGTGTCACTTCGGGGAAGCCGATTTGAACCGAGCGGTCATCCCAGGCAACTCGGTAGTGACAAGACAAGGCCAGCTCTAAGCCGCCCCCGAGTGCGGCGCCATTGATGGCCGCAGCCACGGGTACCGGCAATTTTTCGAGTCGTCGCAACGCTGCCTTGGTGGTTTGAACACCCTCGAAAAAAGCCTCTGCATTCTCTAGGGTTGCCTGAGACAGCACATTGAGGTCGCCGCCCGCAAAAAAAGTGCTCTTAGCCGAGGTCAGCACCACACCGGTCAGCCCCTCTTCCGCCTCAAGGGCATCGATGGTGTTATTCAGTAGGGGTAGGAACTCATCATTCATCGCGTTGACTGGACCCGCCATGTCCATAGTGACGGTGACGATGCCGTTGGCGTCTTTCTCGTAATTGAATCCGCTCATATCTGTTTCAATCCTCCGGTCTCGTAGTGCCAATCAAACGCGTTCGATAATGGTTGAAATTCCCATACCGCCACCCACACAAAGTGACAACATGGCGCGCTTGGCATTTCGGCGCTCGAGCTCATCGAGCATGGTGCTAACAAGGCAACCCCCAGTTGCACCTAATGGATGCCCCATGGCGATGGAGCCACCGTTAACATTGGTGACCTCGATATCAAGGTCGAGATCCTTCATGTAGCGCAGCACCACCGAGGCGAACGCTTCGTTGATTTCCCACAAATCGATATCGGCAGCGGTGAGACCCGCCTTTTGCAAACACTTCTTCGCCGCAGGACCAGGGCCCGTCAGCATAATAATGGGGTCCGTGGCCAACACGGCGGTGGCGACGATACGACCACGAGGGGTCAGGCCCAAGTCTTTGCCAGCCTTCTCGCTGCCGATAAGTACCGCGCTGGAACCATCGACGATGCCCGATGAGTTGCCGGGGGTGTGCACGTGATTCACTTTGTCGATGGTGGGGTATTTAGCAATGATCACATCGTCAAAGCCCAACCCACCGTGCATCTCGAAAGAGGCTTTTAGTTTGGCGAGACCTTCCAGGGTGGTATTGGGCTTAATAAAATCGTCTCGCTCGAGAATAGTGACACCGTTGGCATCCTTGACAGGAATAACCGAGCGATCGAACCAGCCATTGTCGCGGGCATGGGCGGCGCGCTGCTGCGAGGTAACCGCGTAGCGATCGACGTCCTCCCGGGTCCAGCCTTCGAGGGTCGCGATCGTATCTGCACCCACACCCTGGGGGACGAAGCCGGTCTTCATGGCAAAGCCTGGGTCATTGCCCATGGCGCCCCCATTCGTCCCCATGGGCACCCGGGACATACACTCGATACCCCCCGCCACCACCAGGTCTTCCCAACCCGATGCTATTTTTTGGGCGGCAATATTGACCGCTTCCAATCCCGACGCGCAGAAGCGATCGAGCTGAACCCCCGCCACCGATTCATCCCAGTCAGCGTTTTGAACGATCATTTTGGTGATATCGGAGCCCTGCTCACCGACCGGGGTAACGCAGCCCATCACCACGTCATCGACGTAACTGGTATCCAGGTCATGGCGAGCTTGCAAAGCGCGCAACAAACCCGCGCCTAAGTCGACTGGCTTGACTTCGTGCAAACTGCCGTCTTTTTTGCCCTTGCTGCGCGGTGTACGCACCGCATCGTAAATGTACGCTGTATGAGTCATTGCTCCTCCAATAGCGCTCCCTCTAGGTGAGAGAGACATCCGTCAACACGCGAAACTACCGACGGCCGCATCATCGCAAACTTTGCGTAGGAAAAACATACTCATAGTTCAAAAGGTCTAGCCAACAAGGACTAGGGCTAAGCCACGGGCACCACCGTGTCAGCGAGCTCGGTCTCGATAACCCGCCGAATGTGCTGTGTGAGATCCCGGTAGAAGTGCCGAGAGGGTGCATTTCGTCGGTACAGCAAGGCGTGCTCGCGAAACAAGCGTCCACCACTGAGTCGCTCGACGCGGAGCTCCTCGGGTCGATGAATTTCGCTGCGCACGTATAAAGCAGGCAGAAACGCCAGCCCCATGCCCATAACGACCATTTGGCGCAGCGTGTCCAGACTGGTGCCTTCAAAGTCACGGTTGAGCCGAGCACCCGTGCTCTCACAAATACGCTCCACTTCACGGCGCAAGGCGTGGCGCTCATCGAGCCCCAAAATCTCCATGCCACTGAGGTCACTCTCCGTGAGATCCCCGTCATGCTCCAATTGCACCTCGGCAGGCAACGCCAACATCAGCGGCTCACGGAACAGGGGGACATGCACCAGACCTTCGCGGGCCTCCGAGATGGGGCCGATAATCAAATCGAAACGCCCCTCTTCAAGCCCGGTTAGCAGCTGATCGGGCACCTCTTCACGAACGTGTAAACGCAAACGGGCGAATGTTTTGTGAATAGAGGGAATGAGTGTGGGCAACAAATAGGGCCCCAGGGTGGGAGGCACACCAAGCCGATAGGTTGAGTGGGTGTGATCCCCGATAAGGTGGGCGGTCTCAATAATATTGTGCCATTGGGCCATGAGCGCCTTTACCTCGGGTAGCAACTCCCGACCCGCAGGGGTCAACATGGTTGAGCTGCGGCTGCGCTCAAGCAATAGCACACCCAAGGACTCTTCGAGGGTGCGTAACTGTACGGTGAGTGTCGGCTGTGTAACCCCCAACCGAGCAGCGGCTTGGCGCAGTGATCCGGCTTCCGCAACTTCGAGGAAATATTCCAGTTGGCGCAGTGACGACATAGGGGACTCAAGCATCGAATGTGATAGATCAAATCTATCGTCAACTACCGTCTCAGTCGATATCTATGTTGCTTTTTTTCGATCATTCTGTACGTCTATGGATAACGGAAGGTGCCAATGCTGTCGGCATTTAAATTTGATCTGAGCCACCTGCGCGGTGACATCTACGGCGGCCTCACAGCTGGCGTGGTGGCTATTCCATTAGCGCTAGCGTTTGGTGTGGCCTCGGGACTCGGGCCCATCGCCGGTATGTACGGCGCCATTATCGTGGGCTTTTTTGCGGCCTGGTTTGGCGGTACCCCCACCAACGTCTCGGGCCCTACCGGTCCCATGGTGGTGGTGCTTGCGGGCTTATTTGCCAGCTTATCGGGGGATGTCGGCTTCATCCTGACCGCCGTGATGCTGGCAGGCGTCATACAAGCGGCCTTCGGCGTGTTCAAACTCGGGGATTTCATTCGCCTGGTGCCCTACCCCGTGGTTTCAGGTTTTATGAGCGGCATTGGGGTCATCATCATTATCTTGCAGCTCGATGCCACACTGGGGCATGCCGCACCCGCAGGGACCATTCCCGGTCTCACCTATCTGCCAACGGCGGTAGCCGACATCAATTTATCCGCGCTCGCAGTGGCAGCGGCCACGCTAGTGGTGGTGTATGGCTGGCCGGGCCAGTGGGGACGTTACTTGCCGGCACCGCTAGCGGCTCTCACGGTGGGCACCGTGTTATCCCTGTTCCTCGGTACGATGCCGATTCTGGGTGACATACCCAGCGGTCTACCCTCATTGCACTTACCCGTTTTTGAGCAATCAGCGATGGCACTGGTGCTGGAGGCCGCCTTCATTTTGGCTGTGCTGGGATCTATCGATAGCTTGTTGACCTCGTTGGTCGCCGACAACATGACCCGCACTCGTCACGACTCCAACCGTGAGCTCATCGGTCAAGGCATAGGTAATACGGTTGCGGGTCTTTTTGGCGGTATTGCGGGTGCAGGTGCCACCATGCGCACAGTGGTGAACATACGCTCGGGCGGTGTGACCAAGCTGTCAGGCATGATTCACTCTGCAGTGCTTGCTGCGGTGGTGCTCGGTGTCGGCCCTGTGGCCGCCTACATTCCCCACGCCGCACTCGCAGGCGTACTCATCAAAGTTGGCCTCGACATCATCGACTTCAGTTATCTGAAGAATGCACACCGCGGTCCCCGCTGGGATTTAGCCCTCATGGCATTGGTGCTGGGCCTTACCGTTTTAGTCGATCTCATCACCGCGGTGGGCGCAGGCGTGGTCTTGGCCGCACTGGGCTACGTGCGACAGGTGGCGAAGACACAGCTCGATGATTTGCTGTCTAGGCCTCTTACGGCATCGAGCGACGAAGAGCGAGCCATGCTCGATGCCTTACAGGAATACGTCACCGTCTTTGAATTCGGTGGCCCCTTAAGCTTCGGTGCCGCGGCCGATGTCGGTCACCACGTGCGTGAACGCTACCGAGACAACCTACACACCATCGTCCTTGATTTTCAGCGTGTGCCGTTTATCGATGTATCCGCCGCACGAGCGGTGGAGACCATCGCCTGCGACGCCAAGCGTGCCCACAAGCAAGTGATGGTGGCCAATATTAACGATGAAATCGTGGCCACATTGCGCGGCTTGCAGGCGGATTGCTGCCTCGATCTTGATAACAACCGCTTCAACAGTCGGGAGGACGCCCTCCGGCGACTATCGGAGCAACTGCAGCGCCACCGCGTTGCACCCCTTAAATCTGTAACACCTTCTGTTCAAACGGCCTAACCGTCGACATCCGGAGGACTGACCATGACCCAAGAAGATATCAAACAGCTGTTCAGTATTTGGAACCGCGCATTGGCTACAGGCGACCCCGATCAGGTAACCGCCTTGTATGCCCCCGATGCTGTGCTGCTGCCCACCGTCTCAAATCAGGTTCGACACAACCATGCTGAAATCCGCGATTACTTCGTAAATTTCCTTGCGAAAAAGCCCCAAGGGGAAATCGATGAAGCGAATACCCGTGTGCTGTCCGAAAACCTAGCCAGCAACAGTGGTGTCTACACCTTCACGTTTGGCGACGGCAGTCAAGTAACCGCACGTTTTAGCTACCTATACAAGCGAATCAACGGCGAGTGGAAGATCATTGAGCACCACAGCTCCGCTATGCCCGAGTTGGCGGTCGCCGCTTAACGTTAATAGCGCCGCCCGTAGCTTTTCCTACGGCTCCTCGCGAAGGGAAGCACAGCGGCACGCACTGTCACCCGAAGATGGCCATGTCTTCGGGGACAGGGGTGTATTCACAGGACCTTATGTCCGTCATGGTTAGCGATTCAGGTGTAATGGCATAGGCTCGGGTATAGTAGGGACCTGTGTCTATCGACCCTCTACCCATGCTCCTGAACTTCGTTGCCATTATTCTTTGCCAAATCGCCGGTAACTCGGTCGTCAATTACCTCGCCATACCCATTCCCGGGCCGGTCATCGGCCTATTGCTTCTGTTCACGCTACTTATTCTGCGCGGCCGCGTGCCCGAGGGTATGGACCGCGTCACAGCGCCGCTACTCAAGCATATGTCGCTACTGTTTATACCCGCAGGCACTGGGGTTCTCATGCACCTCGACATCATTAAAAATGAGTGGCTACCCATTGTTGCCGTCATCGCCCTTACCACGCCCCTAACCTTACTCATCACCGCGGCAACCTTGCGCTACTGCATGGGCATCACAGACAAGAAACATAAAACCATGCCCCCCCCAATTCATCATGACAAATAGCCACCATGACAAATAGCGCCGCCCCTACCCTTGCTGATATCGCGGTGTCCGCCGAAGCCATCGGGGTAACCCTGCTTGCCTACGGCTGCGCTCTCACGGTGTACCGTGTGGGACGAAAAAGCCCTTTGCTGAATCCCGTTCTCATCGCTATTTTGGTGACTGTAGGCTTATTAGGGGCGCGCAACACAAGCTACGAGCGCTACTTTCAGGGCGCACAAGTCATTCACTTTCTGTTAGGAACGGCCACGGTGGCCCTAGCGGTACCGCTTTATCACCAGCTCCAAGCGCTCAAAAGCGCGCTGATTCCGATTAGCGTCAGTATTTTTGTGGGGAGTGTTAGTGCTGCAGTCAGCAGTTTAGCGCTGAGTCTTTGGCTCGGCGCCAGCACCGGCACGGTGCTGTCACTACTGCCCAAATCAACCACCACACCGGTGGCCATGGGTATTGCTGAGAGCCTGGGGGGACTGCCCGCCTTGTCAGCGGTGACGGTCATTGTAACCGGCATCATTGGTGCTATTGCCGGACTACCACTGCTTCGCGCAGCAGGTTTTCATGACCTAAGAGAGCAAGGCATCGCTCTGGGAATGGCTGCCCACGGTGTGGGTACTGCGCGGGCGTTTCAAATCGATATCACCCTTGGGGCCTGGTCGGGATTAGCGATGAGCCTAGGTGCCATTGTGACGTCAGCTATTGCCCCGGGACTGTGGTGGCTCGCTCAACAAGCGGGCCTAGGCTGAGAGGTTAATCCTCTGTGCCATGTAGCTCGGCAATGTATTGATCCGCCTCACGGCGCACGGCGTCCGCATCGGGACCTATAAGCGTCAAGTGCCCCAGCTTTCGTCCGGGCCGCACACCTTTTCCATAAGTCTGCATAAGCATTCGAATGGGACCTTCGGGCATACGTGCAGGCAGTGGCGCATTGAGTATATTCACCATCGCCGCGGCCTGATTGAACACCGGCTCTGTAACGGGATCACCCAAAACGACCCTAACGTGCTGAATGAATTGATCGGCACCCACAGCCCCCATAGTCCAGTGGCCGGTATTGTGCACCCGCGGCGCGATTTCATTCACTATCAAGCGACCGTCGGTAACAAAAAACTCAATGGCCAATACACCGACGTAGCCCATAGCATCGACCAAGCGTCGAGCGTAAGTCTCGGCGAGCTGCCGGTGCTCAGGGGTGACCGTGGCGGGTACATGACTACCGATAAGAATGCCGTTGCGCATGACATTTTCGGTGATCGGATAGCACACACTGTGGCCCAAAGTGTCCCGAGCAATGATGATGGCAAGCTCGCGCTCAATGGTGATTTCGGCTTCGGCGATCAGCGGGTAACCCCCAGCGGGGATAGCATCAAGGGTATCGGCGTTTACACGCCACTGACCGCCACCGTCATAACCCCCAAGAATCCGCTTACAGCGACTGTAGCGCGAAGGGAGCGTAGAGAGCACACCGGCGAGCTCTGCCGCTGTTGTGGCAACCCCCCAAGGGGAGGTAGGAATATCGAGCTGATCCAGCATGGCCTTCTGGGTATCACGCTGTCGCAGCACCACCAATGCGTCATAACCCGGTGCCAAGCCCACCTCGTCGCGAGCCCGCTGCAGAAGAGCGTCGGGCAGGCTCTCCCGCTCAACGGTAATGGCGTCACATTGATCAAAAAAAGCATCGACACTCTCAATACCGATACTGTCAGCACCGGAACTATCAACGCCGTAAATAGCACCTAATCCAGACACGACGGGTGTTTCGTCAACACATAGAAAACTGACCGATGCACCTAGTCGCCTGGCAGCCTCACCGAGCATCTGGCTTAGCTGACCGCAGCCCATAATTCCCAGTCGTTTTTGCACCCGATTCCCCTTCGGTTATTCGGCGGCGTCAAAAGGTGCGTCGGGCACCCCCTGTGTTTGCGCGTCGCGATAGCTATCGAGCCGAGCCTGCAACGCCGGATCAGTGGTCGCTAGCATCGCCACCGCAAAGAGCGCGGCATTCATTGCACCTGGCTTGCCAATAGCAAAGGTTGCCACCGGCACCCCCTTGGGCATTTGCACAATAGACAGCAGCGCGTCGACACCGTTGAGTACAGTGGCATCAACCGGCACCCCCAGAACGGGCAGCGACGTCATAGCAGCTGCCATACCCGGAAGGTGAGCGGCGCCACCGGCACCTGCAATAATGGTTTTGAGACCCCGGTCTCGGGCTGATGCCGCGTAATTAGTGAGACGCGCAGGGGTTCTGTGAGCAGAGACCACCTTGGCCTCATAGGGCACACCGAGTTCGTCGAGGATAGCCGCCGCCTGGGACATCACGTCCCAATCGGAGCGAGAGCCCATGATAATTCCCACCACTGGTGCTGACATGACAATTCCCCTCGGCAAGCGCCAGAAAAAGCCGAGAATCATACCTTAGGGGGTGGTGAGTTCAAATAGCAAAACCGCCCACATGGGGCGGTTTAAGCTGTTACACCGGAGATGAATCAGTCGTCGACTGAATCATCCGAGCTGTCGTCTGAATCGTCTGAGCTGTCGTCTGAATCGTCTGGGCTGTCGACTGAATCATCCGAGCTGTCGTCTGAATCATCTGAGCTGTCGTCTGAATCGTCTGAGCTGTCGTCTGAATCGTCTGGGCTGTCGTCTGAATCATCTGAGCTGTCATCGGAGTCGTCTGAGCTGTCGGCTGAATCGTCTGAGCTGTCGGCTGAATCGTCTGAGCTGTCGTCTGAATCGTCTTCGCTGTCATCGGAGTCGGTTGAGCTGTCATCGGAGTCGTCTGAGCTGTCGTCGGAGTCGTCTGAGCTGTCGTCGGAGTCTTCTAGGCTGTCGTCGGAGTCGTCTGAGCTGTCGTCGGAGTCGTCGAACTCGCTACCGTCTAATTTGTCGCTAATCTCAAGTTCGATTTCATCTGCTACACCGTCGCCATCATCGTCCTCAACTTTGACCAAGTCACCCAATTCTGCAGTGGAGAAAAAGGTATCAGCGGTGATATCCCTTCCATCCGCATCTTCATACTCTGTTCGACTGTCAACTGTGAAAGTGATTCCAAGTAACGTCACACTGAACCCTGGTTCAAAACGATCCAGCGGTGCCTGAACCTCTCTTTCACCGTCATCACGGTCTTCAAGGTCGATACGTGTGGCCACGTAACGGTCGTTACTGGCATATGTCGCTTCGATCTCGAGGTAATCGCCCGTTCTGAGATCGTCAAAGCCAAGCCTATCGTTCTTAGAACTGCGGTCGTCGTCGATCAGAGTTCCATTGTCAACGTCAACAGATATGAACTGGCCACCACCTAAATCGATAGTGATCGTCTTTTCAGCTGAGTCAATCGCACTGACAAGACCTTCTATCTCTATTCTGCCTCGACGCCCCTCAATTTGCTCCGCAACCAGAACGTTGCCATCGTACGGCCCTTTGGCCTGTATCACGAGACCATTGGCAAGCTGGAGCGATGCTGGCTCTAATACAGCCGTGCTGGCATCTACAGTGAAGCCGTTGACCTTGAAGGTCAGGGTTTCAAGATTGAGGCTCGTAATTGTGCCCTCAACACTCATTTGCTCGGCAGCGATAGTCGTTGGATCAATGTCACCGTCAACTGCGCCACCTGTTTCGAAGCGCGCAGGCTCAACCTTCGTCGCTTTAATCGTCAAAGCATCTGGTGCCGGCAGTGTTCCTTTAACCTCGAGTAACACACCCTCTACCGGATCTCCCCCGCTTAGATCACTTACATCTGCCGCGCTGTAGTCAACGAGATACTCCCCAAGCGCAAAAGTTTTTAGCCCAGTATCGATAGCGCTTGGCTTGCCGTAGACCTCGATCTCGGTACTGTCAGGGACGAACGCTTTTGATTGGATACGAGTAGCACGAACATTATTGCCGGCTTCGGTAAAGCCGTAAACTTCTACAAATTCACCTTTCGCAAGCGTTTCAAAAGTAGTTCCCTCAAAGACCGTGCCAGTGCGTTCAATAATCACGTCAATACCCAGAACCGTGATTTGTCGTGCGTCCAAAAGGTTGCCAGCGTCGTCAGTAGCCGGAGTCAGATCTTTAATCGGCCCCTTCAAGTTATCATCTACGATCACCACCTCGGCAACACCAGTGACACCGTCTTCGTTCACAGTACCCTGAACGAATACCACCATACCGACGCCCAGATCATCTTCGGTGGCTTCAGCACCGTCGATGATGATCGTGGCGGTGGATGTATCGTACTTAACGCCGTTTACAAAAATACTGCCGAACTGGGTAATCGTGCCAAAGGCCACATCCTTGGCAGTGGCTGCTGCATCATCGCCGTCATCGGTTGTGTCGCCGTTGTCGGTACCTCCATCCGTACCGCCTCCGGTGTTATCGCCAGAGCCGCCGCCGATGGGTGCCGGTGCGGTTGAACTGGAACCACCACCTCCGCCGCCACAGGCGCTTGTGGTGAGAGCAATAACAACAGCAGCAATAAGAGTTCGATCAAATGGAATCATGGTAACGCTCCTAAATAAGATGTCGGATCAAAACCAACCCAACACAGGTAAGTACTGGAAACTATTTTTGGGAAAATAATCACAAAAATTCGGCAAGTCACTCCAACAGAGATGCGGTGCAAAAAAACAGCGTTGCTAAATGGTATGTAATGGAACAGTAAAGCCCCTCCCATCCCTATCAAAGCTGCTCCACTCAAATCTGAGAAGTGTGTCACACAACTAGGGAAAGCCCCAATGGCATTGCCATTGGGGATCTAGTTGTTGGGGCCCTTGGGCCCCGTGGCTGGGGTTGCGGCTTATCGGATGCGCAACTTGTAGTGGAAGTTCTTAGAACCGTCGTCTAGGGCAGGTTTCCAGCACTGATCGAGGCCGTCTGTACCTACCGCTGGCAAGTCATCGCCGAACCACAAGGGCAGTGATGGGTGATCGAACTGCTCGGCATCACAACGGACACGGTCGTCGGTCAAGGTCAGCAGGAATGACACCAGGTCACGCTCTTCACGGTTGGTCAGACCCAGGGGATCCAGCTCGTTACGTCGACCGCGGAAGTCACCACCCTTGTTGTAGAAGCGTACCAGTTGACGCAAGGTCAGCTCGCCACCGTTCCACAGGTAGGGGTTGGTCAACTCAGCGTTACGCACAGTCACCGACTTGTGCTCGCCGCGACGGATGCCACGGTTCTCACGGATCGGACGCACACCGATGTTGGCGAAGGCTTTCGAGTTGCCGCCGTTGGTAATGGCCGCGTTCGAAGTCTCTGCATCCCGGTGGCAGTGGTAGCACGCACCCTTGCCCTGGAAGATCTCGTGACCACGCTTCGCTGAAGCCGATACCGCACGGTTGTCACCGCGCATGTACTGATCCCACGGCGTGTTGTCAGAGACTAATGTCGCCTCATACAACATAACCGCTACGCCCCAGTACAAGGTGAAGTTCGCCTGCTCAACCGTGAGGCCAGTATCACCCGCCAACTGATCAGAGATGTACTTGTCCTGGAACGCCGCCTTGATCATGTCACGGTAAGTCACGTTCGTATCGAACTTGCCATCGTCGCCCACATAGGGACCCAAGACACTGTCAGAGGGAGCCGTGTCCTGTAGCGCCAGCGGCGTACGGGGCAACATCTTCATAGCCACTTGCGGCCAGCCACGACCGGCACAGTTCATCTCAACCGCTGACATCACAGGACCCACAGACTGAGACGCCAATGAGGCAGGCTCAATAGCAAACTTCGTGGGTACAATGTTGCCAGACGCATCGGTGACATAGATCTCGGGGTACTCATCCCGGTCCAAGTCATCACCATGGGGGTTCACACCGTTGAACACAGAGCGAGCACGGCCGTCCCAGAACTGACGCTCATAGAACACGGCGTTCACACTTGAGGGTGATGCCATACCCGTGACCGAGTGGCTCATAGGATCAGTACCCACCAGCTCACAGGTCTCTTCACCCGTGACCGGATCCACATCGATAAAGATCGATGGAGGTACACCGATCGAACCCACGATATCATCAGTCCGACGCCCAAACGGGAAGTCAGCACCGGTCAACTCAGGACCTGCAACGTCGATCTGCCCGTTTGCACCGGGGTGCAGTGAACGGAAGTTTACACGGCTATCAACACCCGCTTTGTGGTGACAAGTCGCACAGGCGTACTGCTCGTTAACACCTACCTGGACATCCCAGAAGAGGGCCTTGCCCAGTGCCACTGCCGCATCGCGGTCTTTGACAATCTCGCTTAAGTTACCGGGTAATGGAATCTCTACATCACGTAGATCACCGGTATCCCGAGCTTGCGCTGTACCACTCAGGGCCAGCAGTCCTGCGGCCATCAACACACCAACGTGTAGAAGGCCATTTCCTTTAGTAGCTTTCATGATTACGCTCCTTGGCGAAAGTTAATC
>CAJXNM010000053.1 GCA_913057135.1 uncultured Halieaceae bacterium | reverse complement strand
TGGCAGTTGGGCCTCGAGGATGCGATTGGCACCCTCGAAGTGGGCAAGCAGGCCGA
This sequence comes from uncultured Halieaceae bacterium, assembly GCA_913057135.1. GTDB lineage: Bacteria > Pseudomonadota > Gammaproteobacteria > Pseudomonadales > Halieaceae > Luminiphilus. The sequence goes on along the minus strand of CAJXNM010000053.1, from coordinate 15,020 downwards.
TGTTGTGGTGCTAGAGAGCGACCCTTATTTTTCGCCGGTCCATGAGTTGCACCGTATTCAGGTCGACGCAACCTTCTCCGACGGTCGATTGGTCTACCAGCGGGACCGTGACCAGAACTAGTCTAGCGGGAGCGAGTGTCTCAGCCATCGCTGATGGCGCTGTTGACACTCAATCCCGACCATAGCCCTCGGCCTCAGGCGTTGCTGGTGTCTTCCATCCAGACGTCCATACCCGGGCAGGCGCAGAACAGGTTGCGATCGCCGTAGACGTTATCGACCCGAGAGACCGGCGCCCAATACTTGTCTTGACGCAGACTACTGACTGGCCACGCTGCCTCTTCGCGGCTGTAGGGGTGGCCCCATTCACTACTGACCACGTCATTGAGGGTGTGGGGTGCATTTTTCAGCGGGTTATCGATCGGATCCCACTCGCCACGTTCGACACGTCTTATCTCCTCACGGATGCTAATCATGGCGTCGCAGAAGCGATCGAGCTCAGCCAATGCCTCTGATTCAGTGGGCTCAATCATGAGGGTGCCCGCGACCGGGAATGACATGGTGGGCGCATGGAAGCCGTAATCGATGAGGCGTTTGGCGACATCCTCTTCGCTGATACCGAATTGCTCTTTCAAGGGGCGAATATCGATGATGCACTCGTGTGCCACCAAACCTTGGCGTCCGGTATACAGTACGGCGTAGTGGCTCTTTAGCCGATGGGCAATATAGTTGGCACTTAATATGGCCACTTTGCTGGCGTTAGTTAAGCCCTCGGCACCCATGAGCGCAATGTAGGCCCAGGAGATGGGCAGGATAGACGCGCTGCCGTAGGGCGCCGCCGACACCACATCGTTATCTGGGGATAAACCGGGTACTGGCGCCACCGGGGATGTCGGCAAATAGGGGATAAGGTGCGCACCTACCCCAATAGGACCCATGCCCGGACCGCCACCGCCGTGGGGTATGCAGAAGGTTTTATGTAAATTCAGGTGCGATACGTCGGCGCCGAACTTGCCCGGGGCTGCCAGCCCGATCAGGGCATTTAAATTAGCGCCATCGACATAAACTTGGCCGCCATGTTCATGAATGAGTGCGCATAGATCGACGACTGATTCCTCGAACACACCGTGGGTCGACGGATAAGTGATCATAATGGCGGCAAGCTTGTCACCGATGCGCTCGAGCTTGCTGCGTAAATCATCCATGTCGACATTGCCCTCGTCATCGCAGCTGACAATGACAACCTCCATGCCGGCCATCACCGCACTGGCCGGGTTGGTCCCGTGGGCAGACGAGGGAATCAGGCAAACGGTACGGTGATGATCGCCCCGAGCCTGATGGTAGCGACGGATGGCCAGTAGCCCGGCGTACTCCCCCTGCGACCCGGCATTCGGTTGCAGGGACATGCCATCGTAACCGGTACAGGTGACCAACCAACGGGACAACTCATCAAGCATGAGGCTGTAGCCTTTGGTTTGCTCTGGCGGTGCAAAGGGGTGTATTCGACCGAATTCGGGCCAGGTAATAGGTACCATTTCGGTGGTGGCATTGAGCTTCATGGTACAGCTACCCAGCGGGATCATGGCGCGGGTCAGGGCAATGTCCTTGTTCTCCAGGCGCTTTAAATACCGAAGCATCTCGGTTTCCGCATGGTAGTCGTGGAACAGCGGGTGCTGTAGATAATCGACAGGCCGGTGTAGCTGCTCGGGAATGCCCTGAATAGCGTCCGTACCTGCGGTGGCGTCGCTGAGCCCATCAAAGACAGAGATAAGGCTTTCAACATCGGCGCGCGTGGTGGTCTCATCGAGGGCAATACCCACCGAATGGTCAGCGATTACGCGCAAATTACAGTTGAGGGATCGAGCCCTGTCGATGACGGCCGCTTGGGCATCGCCCACGTAGACCGTGAGGGTGTCAAAGAAGGTCTTGTTGGCGAGTTTTATGCCACGCTCATTCAGTGCGCTGGCCAGCTCTCGGCATAGTCCATTAACGCGCTGCCCGATTCGCCGCAATCCCTCTGGACCGTGATACATGGCGTAGAGCGCCGCCATAATCGCCAGCAGGGCTTGTGCGGTGCAGATATTGCTGGTGGCTTTCTCTCGACGGATATGCTGCTCTCGGGTTTGCATTGCCATACGCAGGGCCTGATCACCCCGTCGATCTATGGATACACCGATAACGCGACCCGGTACCGATCGCTTGTAGGCGTCGCGGGTTGCAAAGAAAGCGGCGTGGGGCCCACCAAAGCCCATGGGTACGCCGAAGCGCTGACTGTTACCGACTACCACGTCGGCACCCTGTGCGCCGGGAGAGCTCAAGACCGTGAGTGCAAGCAGGTCGCTGGCCACACAGACAAGTGTGTTTCGGCCATGAGCTCCCTTAATAAGCGGTTCCAGTGGGCGAATATCGCCGTAGGTTCCCGGGTATTGGACGAGCATACCGAAGGCATCTCCGCCCTGTTCAAGTTCTTCGGCGGCTGTCACCACAACGTCTATACCCAATGGCTCTGCACGGGTTTGCAAGAGGGCGATGGTTTGGGGGTGGCAATCATCTGCCACCAAAAAACGTTGTGACCGGTTCTTCTTATTGACCCTATGCAGTAGCGTCATGGCCTCTGCAGCGGCGGTTGCTTCATCGAGCAGTGATGCGTTGGCCAGTTCCATGCCCGTGAGATCCATGACCATCTGCTGATAGGTCAATAACACTTCAAGGCGGCCTTGGGAAATTTCCGGCTGGTAAGGGGTGTAAGCGGTGTACCAACCGGGATTTTCTAGGACATTGCGCTGAATGACGGTGGGCGTATAGGTGTCGTAGTAACCCATACCAATGTAGGAACGCTTAACCTCGTTTTGATTGGCGTATTCCCGAAGCCGTGCCAGTGCTTGCTGCTCGGTCATGGGCTGCTCAAGTGCCATGGTGTCGGTGCGTCGTATCTGTGCGGGCACGGCGGTATCAATCAGGGCATCAAGGCTACTGAATCCAATAGCTTGGGCCATTTCGGCCTGCTGCTCCGGGGTCGGGCCAATATGCCGTCGGTCAAAATCGGCGCAGTGGTCGAGCAGCTCGTACTGTGACGTGGTCATGGGGCTCCTTGAGCATCCTTAAGTGCCGCTATCGGGCGGCCACGGGTTAACGAAAAACAGTGTTCTGAAACAGTGTTCTGAGTAAGTCCCCGGTGACGGGTACCTACTCGTTTGTGTGCCGACAGCCGGGATAGTTGACGGCAACCACATACCAGTGGCGCGGTCCCGCCGGGCTGTCCACGACCACTTCGGCGTCGATAGGTTTACCCAGCAACGCCCTACCCAGCGGCGAATCACAACTTAACTTGCCTGCTTTGATATCAAATTCATCGGGTCCTACCAGGCGCCAAATGACCGTGTTGCCATCGTCACCCTCGAGGGTCACTTGAGCCCCGAAGTACACCTTGTTGGGATCGCTCGGTGGCTCTCGTACCACCGTTAGCTCGTCGAGGCGTTTGCGTAAGAATCGTACTCGACTATCGATTTCTCGAAGTCGCTTTTTACCGTAAATGTAATCGCCGTTCTCTGAACGGTCGCCGTTGGCCGCCGCGGCTTGAACAGCGGCCGTTACAACAGGTCGCTCTACTTTCCAAAGCTGTTGTAGCTCGGCGCGCAACACCGCCTCTCCCTCGGGGGTGATATAGGGCGAGCCTCGAGGTCGAGGGGGGCGATAACGACTCATTGCGCCATTTTAATGCTTCTTGGCGACATTGACAGCCTCTAACGGCGCCTTAACGCGCTATTTGGGGACCACGAGCGGGGATTGGGTAATTTGTCGCAGGTTGTGGCACTCTCAGGGTTTTTGGTCGTTCGAGACAATAAAGGGTGTTCCATGGTGTTAGTACGGCAAGGATTCATCGCTGCCATAGGTGCTTTGCTAAGTGTCGGTTCTGTAGCAGAGCCCTGCGTCACGCTAACCGGTGACGCCAGACAGGGGGGGCTGCTCTGGGGGCAGGTCGATCCGGCCACCGAAGTTCGTTTCCATGGCCGTGATGTGCCTGTAACACCCGATGGTAGCTTCCTGTTAGGCATAGGGCGCGACGCACCGAGCCAGCTCACCCTCGAAGTTGTCAAAGATTCTCCCTGCCAGCAATCCGTGACCATTGGTCAGCGTGACTACAAAATTCAGCGCATTGAAGGGGTGCCACAGCGCACGGTCACTCCGCCTCAGGAGCAGCTCGATCGGATCGCGCGTGAGCGGGTATTGGTACGGGATGCAAAGGCTGTGCGGCTCGAGCGCCCCGATCTGTTGTCGGCGGTGAGAGCCGGCATGCGTTGGCCTTTGCTTGGTCCCATCACCGGTGTCTATGGCAGTCAGCGGGTGTATAACGGCACGCCGCGGTCACCCCATTATGGGGTCGATGTGGCGGCGCCCACGGGACAGCCCGTGCGGGCACCCGCCCCAGGTATTGTCACTCTAGCCGAGCCCGATCTGTTCTATTCCGGCGGCACCATTATTCTCGATCATGGTTACGGCTTGTCATCCTCCTTTTTGCACCTGAGTCAAGTTTCCGTGGCAGTGGGGCAAGAAATCGCGGTAGGGGATGTCATTGGCGCTGTTGGCGCGACGGGGCGTGCAACAGGCCCGCATCTTGACTGGCGTATGAGCTGGTTTGATCAGCGTATTGACCCCCAGTTGTTAGTGCCATCGATGCCGTCAATCGACAAATCCCCCTGACCCGATAGCCCCTTAACTCGTATACTGTCTCGATCCTAAACCTGGCTCTGGAAATATCACTATGCTGGACCCTAAGTTGCTCGACATCCTGGTATGTCCCGTCTCGAAAGCACCTCTGGAATACGATGCCGATGCTCAAGAACTCATCTGCCGTGCCAGCGGGCTAGCGTACCCCATCCGAGACGATATCCCCGTCATGTTAGAGAGCGAGGCGCGTCTTTTAACCGCTGACGAAAAGTTACGTTGATGAATGATCGGCGAGGAGTGCGATCCAATGGCTGATACGATTTTTGGCAAGATCACTCGGGGTGAGGTACCTGCTACCTTTGTTTATGAGGACGATCAATGCGTGGCGATTAACGACATTAATCCCCAGGCACCTACCCATATTCTAGTGATTCCGCGCAAGCCTATTCCCCGATTGGTCGACGCGAGCGCTGACGACCAGGCGTTACTGGGTCACCTGTTGCTGGTGGCCCGAGAATTGGCCGAGCAGCGCGGGGTGGGCGATGGCTTCCGTATTGTCATCAATAACGGTGAGGGTGGCGGTCAAACGGTATTTCATTTACACGTGCATTTGCTCGCCGGCGCTCCCATGGCAGAGGCGGGCCTGGCGCCGGATATGCAATAGCGCGCGTTGCCGTGTAAGTTGCCGTGTAAGTTGCTGTGTAGAACGCCACGAGTACGACTTAAAACCCAATGATTTCCCGCTGTTAGCGACCGGCCCGTGTGGGGCTTCGCTGACTGATTACAAGAGATGTTTATCATGAAGACCGCCGAGATTCGCGAAGCGTTTTTAAGTTATTTCGAGCAGCAGGATCACACGCGAGTGAGCTCTAGTTCACTTGTGCCCCACGATGATCCGACGTTGCTGTTCACCAACGCGGGCATGAATCAATTCAAGGAGACTTTTCTGGGTTTGGACCCCCGGTCTTACTCGCGTGCCTGCACGGCGCAAAAATGTGTTCGTGCAGGGGGTAAGCACAACGATCTGGAAAATGTTGGATACACCGCCCGTCACCACACCTTCTTTGAAATGTTGGGCAACTTTAGCTTTGGCGACTACTTCAAGCGCGATGCGATTCGTTTTGGATGGGAGTTCCTCACCGACGTACTCAAGCTGCCCCCTGAAAAGCTATGGGTGACGGTACATATTTCGGACGACGAGGCCGCCGCTATCTGGGTGGATGAAATTGGTGTCGACCCCGCTCGCCTGTCACGCCTGGACGAGGATAATTTTTGGCAGATGGGTGATACCGGTCCTTGTGGACCGAGCTCGGAAATTTTCTTCGATCACGGTGAAGATGTTCCGGGTGGGCCGCCGGGTAGCCCGGACGATGATCTCGATCGCTACATTGAGATCTGGAATTTGGTGTTCATGCAGTACAACCGGGACGCGGAGGGAACGTTGCATCCCTTACCTGCGCCCTCCGTGGATACGGGGATGGGGCTTGAGCGCATTGCTGCGGTACTGCAGGGCGTGCACTCGAATTACGAGATCGATTTGTTCCAAACACTCATTGCCGCCACAGCGAAAGCCTTAAACGTTGCCGATCTAGAGGAGAAGTCCCTGCGGGTTATTGCCGATCATCTTCGATCGTGCTCATTTTTAATCGCTGACGGTGTAGTGCCCAGCAACGAGGGGCGCGGCTACGTACTGCGCCGGATCATTCGTCGGGCGGTGCGGCACGGCAACAAGCTGGGTGCGACTGCGCCTTTCTTCGCCGGTTTGGTGCCAGTACTGGTGAGTGAGATGGGAGATGCCTATCCCGACCTGGTGACGCAGCAAGCGAATATCAAAGCGGCACTGGCCACCGAGGAAGAGCAATTTGCACGTACCCTCGATAAAGGTATGGGTATTCTCAACGAGGCATTGTCGGCCCTTGAGGGTAATGAGATTCCCGGTGATCTTATTTTCCGTCTCTACGACACCTATGGTTTCCCGGTTGATTTAACCAACGATATCGCCCGGGAGCGTGGCCTGACCCTGGATCTTGCGGGCTACGATGAAGCGATGGAGCAGCAGCGTAAACGCTCCCAGGAGAGTGGCAGCTTCAAAGTGGACTACAGCAGCACTGTTGCCCTCGAAGGGGAAACCCTGTTCTTGGGCTATGAGCACCAGACGGCGGAAACCGTTGTCGTGGCGCTGCTGCGTGATGGTGAGCCGGTTGATACCTTAAAGACGGGTGAGCAGGGGGTCGTGGTGCTCAATCAAACGCCTTTTTATGGTGAGAGCGGCGGACAGGTGGGCGACTGCGGTGTCTTATCAGCTGACCATATAACCCTGGAAGTGAGGGATACCACCAAAGCTCAAGGCCATCATCTACACCACTGTGTGGTGACAAAAGGGCAGGTAGCCTTAGGGCAGGGACTCAAGGCAACTATCGATAGCGACCTGCGTCAGCGTATCCGTTTGAACCACTCCGCGACACACTTGCTGCACGAAGCACTGCGGCGGGTACTGGGGCAGCACGTGGCTCAGAAGGGGTCGCTGGTCAACAGCGAGCGACTGCGTTTTGACTTCTCTCACCCTGAACCCATCTCCAGTGCCCAGTTGGTGACCATTGTTAACATGGTGAATGAGCAGATTCGCGCTAATACTCCCGTGTCGACAGCCATTATGTCGATGGATGACGCGATAGCGGCGGGTGCCATGGCCCTATTTGGGGAAAAATACGGCGATCAAGTGCGTGTTTTGCGTATGGGCGCTGATGATTTCTCGGTGGAATTGTGTGGCGGTACGCACGTGGATCGTACCGGTGACATCGGTTTATTTCTGACTTTGGGGGAGAGTGGTGTGGCCGCAGGTGTGCGCCGTATCGAGGCGGTGACCGGTGCAGCGGCCCTAGAGTATGCCCGTGAGGCGTTCCAGACTGTGCATGACGTTGCCGTGGCACTCAAAGCGCCGACCGCGAGTGTGGTGACCAAAGCGGAGTCCTTGCGTATTGAGCTGCGTGATGCGGAAAAAGAGATAGCGCGTTTGAAGCAGAAACTGGCCACCTCCTCGGGGGGTGATCTGACGGCAAGCGCCATCCAAGTGGCGGATATTCAGGTGTTGGCGGCAGTGGTTGAGGGTGCAGACGTTGCTACCCTGCGCGATACCCTTGACCAGTGCAAGAACAAACTGGGTACCGCTGTGGTGATGCTGGCGACGGTAGCCGACGACAAAATAACCTTGGTGGCGGGAGTGACCAAAGATGCCACCGACCGTGTAAAAGCCGGCGATGTGATCCGAGAATTCGCGTCCCGCTTGGGTGGCAAAGGTGGCGGTCGACCCGATATGGCTCAGGGCGGCGGAACCGATGTCGCCGCGTTACCTGCCGCCCTCGCCGATTTACCCGTGTGGGTTGAGTGTCAATTGAACGACTGACAGGCCCTCGTATAGCTCTCGCAACGGCTTTATTTCGCTGGGGCTTTTCGCTATGCTCCGCGGCCTTTTTTAGCAAGTGTGAAAGTCCTAGGCCATGGCGCTGATCGTTCAAAAATTCGGCGGTACTTCGGTGGGCAGTGTCGAGCGCATCGAGCACGTCGCCGATAAAGTCGCCTCATTTCGCCGTCATGGCCACGATGTGGTGGTGGTTGTCTCGGCGATGTCCGGTGAAACCAATCGTCTTATTGGCTTGGCTCAAGCCATTCAGGAGCATCCTACTCCCCGTGAACTCGATGTATTGGTTGCAACCGGCGAGCAGGTAACGACCGCTCTGTTGTGTATGGCGCTGCACAAACGCGAGGTGGCTGCCCGCTCCTACAATGGTGGCCAAGTGCGTATCCTGACCGACGACGCCCATACCAAAGCGCGCATACAGCACATTGATGATCACAATATGCGAACAGACCTTGATGCTGGGCGCGTCGTTGTCGTGGCGGGTTTCCAGGGTGTTGATGAGCATGGAAATATCACAACCTTGGGGCGAGGCGGTTCCGACACCACGGCCGTAGCGTTGGCCGCCGCCTTGAAAGCCGACGAGTGTCAGATTTATACCGATGTCGACGGGGTATATACCACCGATCCGCGGGTTGTCGACGGCGCCCGGCGGCTGGAAAAAATCACCTTCGAGGAAATGCTCGAAATGGCCAGCATGGGCTCAAAGGTGTTGCAGATCCGAGCAGTGGAATTCGCGGGTAAATATGCGGTGCCATTACGGGTGTTAAGTTCATTCGAGGAGGGTCCCGGGACCCTCATTACGTTAGAAGAGGATACGGGGATGGAAGCGCCAGCGATTGCGGGCATCGCGTTTAACCGTGATGAGGCCAAATTGACGGTTCTGGGTGTTCCCGATACCCCCGGCGTGGCCTATCAAATTTTGGGTCCTATTGGTGAAGCCAACATAGAAGTCGACGTGATTTTGCAGAATATCGGTGAGCAAGCCAAAACCGACTTTACGTTCACGGTGGCGCGGGGTGATTTGGCGAGGGCGGAAGCTATTTTGCGTGACACCGCCGCTGCACTGTCGGCGTCGGAGGTGCGTGCCGATCCTCGCATTGCAAAAGTATCCGTTGTCGGTGTGGGCATGCGCTCTCACGCAGGTGTCGCTTCGCGGATGTTCAAGGCGCTTGCGGAAGTGGGGGTGAATATCCAGATGATCAGCACCTCAGAAATTAAAATTTCTGTGATCATCGAAGAAAAGTATCTTGAATTAGCCGTTCGGACATTGCACTCTGCCTTCGAGTTAGACGTGGAACCAGAGGATCAGACCGCGAAAGCCGTGTGATTGCCTGAGACATCGATAAACAAGGATGTGCGCGATGTTGATATTAACAAGACGAGTCGGTGAATCCCTGATGATTGGTGATGACGTCACCATTACCGTGCTAGCGGTGAAGGGAAATCAGATTCGTATTGGTGTCAACGCGCCCCGGGATGTGGCTGTTCACCGACAAGAAATTGTCGAACGGGACGCAGCGTCCTCGACCTTGAAAAGTGGCGCCCAAAACCTTGGCGCTACAGACGGATCTGACAGCTGATTTTCATTTCATGAAGGTTTTCGCGAGGCGTATGTGTGTGATAGGCTTCGCGCCCTCTGGAGAAGTGGCCGAGTGGCTGAAGGCGCTCCCCTGCTAAGGGAGTATAGGGTTAATAGCTCTATCGAGGGTTCGAATCCCTCCTTCTCCGCCATAAACCAAAAAGGGTCCCGAAAGGGACCCTTTTTGGTTTATGGCGGAGAAGGATGTGTGGACGAACCTCTGGTTCGACCAAACGCGCAGCGTTTGGCACCGAGCCGCATAAGCGGCGAAGCCCGAAGGGCCAGAACAGCCTCAAGGCTGTTCTGGGTAATCCCTCGCTGCACTCTCGCTGCTCTTAGGCCTGGCCCTGTCCCGAAAGGGACCCTTTTTGGTTTATGGCGGAGAAGGATAGCCATTGCCACCGTTATGTAAAACAGTGACGATGTGGGACCTCATCAGAGTTCAACTGCTTGCCTATGTATCGCACTAAAAACCCTCAACGTATTCTCGGATGGCTAGCACTGGTAGCACTCTTCCCGGGATGTGATGCCAAGCAACCGACAGAAATCCCCGCACCCGGCAGCCAAGGCAATACCGACCCAACGCCGGCGACAATTTCGCACAATGCACAAGTTAACGAACAGTTACCCCTTGATGACATAGCCGATTTCGAGGATGCACGCCGGGGTCTCATTGCTGCAGCCGATGATCTTGTCATAACTGCAGCTGATGGCTCTGTGCTTTGGGATATCACCGCCTATCGCTTTATTAACGGTCCCAGCCCCAGCAGCGTTAATCCCAGTCTTTGGCGACAGGAGACTTTGAACAACATTGCCGGTTTATTCGAAGTAAACCCTGGCATCTACCAAATACGGGGTTTCGACTTGTCGAATATGAGTCTAATTCGCGGTCGAGATGGATGGATTGTTGTCGACCCGCTCACCTCTCAAGAGACGGCTGCAGCGGCGCTGGCATTTGCCCGGGAGCATCTCCCCATTGACAGAATATCGGCTGTCATTTTGACCCACTCCCACGTTGATCATTTTGGCGGTGTGGCCTCCGTGTTGGAGGCCGATGGTAGCACTTTGGTTGTTGCGCCCGAAGGTTTCCTGGAGGAGGCCAGCAGTGAAAATATACTGGTGGGGCGCACCATGGCCCGTCGCTCCACGTTTATGTACGGCAGTCGGCTCGAGCGAGGCCCTCGAGGGCACATCGGTTCGGGTTTGGGTAAGGCGCCCGCGCTTGGGCAGATAGGCATTGCCTTACCTAACTTGGTGATTTCAGAGACGGGTGAAAAGCACTTAATTGATGGCGTTGAATTTGAATTCCAAAACGCCGCCAATTCAGAAGCACCCGCTGAGCTCACCTTTTATTTGCCCCAGCATAAAGCTTTTTGTGGCGCGGAACTGGTGTCCCGAACGATGCACAATTTGTACACGCTGCGTGGCGCCAAAGTACGTGATGCTCGCCAGTGGAGTGAGCATATTCAAACAGCACTAGAGCGATTCGGTGAAGCAGAGATCTACTTTGGTAGCCATCATTGGCCTCTGTGGGGAGACGGCGCCATTCGCGATTTTTTGGCGAAACAGCGCGACGGCTATCGCTTTATACATGACCAAACCCTGCGTTTAGCGGCTCAGGGGCATACCCCTGAAGAGATTTCGGAAGCGCTGGTGTTGCCCAGTAGCCTTGAGCACAGTTTTTCTAATCGCGGCTATTACGGCACGCTTAAACACAATGCCAAGGCGGTTTATCAGCAATACTTTGGCTGGTTTGATGGTAACCCGGCGAACCTCGATGCATTACCCCCTGTCGCTGCGGCTGAACGTTACGTCGCGTTGATGGGCGGTGTGGACAATGTGCTTGAGCATGGACGCAAAGCCTACGCTGAAGGTGATTATCGCTGGGTTGCAGAGCTGCTGAATCATGTTGTTTTCACAGCGCCCGATAACGAAGAGGCACGCGAGTTATTGGCGGCTACCTATGATCAGCTGGCTTATCAGGCGGAGTCAGCACCCTGGCGGGACGTTTATCTCAGCGCGGCACTAGAACTTAGGGTGGGGCCCCCAGCGCTAGCCACAGACAATGCCAATGTTATAGAGCTACTTGCCGCGGCGCCTTTGGCGGAGTTCATGGAGCTGATTGGTACCTTTGTCGATGCAGTGCGCGCGGACGGCGAGCAGTTCGTTTTTAATTTTGTATTCACAGACGTGGATGAAAGCTATGTGCTGACCCTGCAAAACGCAGTGTTACGCAACGAGCGTCGAGCGCCTGTTGATGGTGCTAACGCCACGATATCACTCACCAAAACCTTGTTTCTACAGATTATGACCCGCCAAGCGAATGCCCGCGCCTTGCTTAGCTCTGACGATCTTTCAATTGAGGGTTCACGCCTGGATCTGCTGAGTTTTTTATCGATGCTGCAGCCACCGGCACCGGCATTCAATATTGTGACACCTTAGCGCCAAGCCACCTCGCGCTAGTCTACGCCCGGTTGCCCAGCGTTTGGGTAGAAGTGCGTGTTGTTTTTGCCGACAGCCACAGTCCCCATAACAGCCCACTGCAAGCGCTTCAAACATTCATCTCACGTTGCTTTTTCAGCCTGAAAACCGCCTTTGCTGTGACCACTATCACAGGCTGTTTTTAAAAGGGCGAGCGGAATCACAATTCTAGACGCTCGTTCTGACCTGTCTCGGTGGCAGTTCTATTGTTATCTCAACGCCCACATCCGTGGGTCGTGGAATGGGACAACAACATGACAAATGAACAGCGACAACTTGGCAACTTCATGGAAGGCACGGGCACCGACCTGATGCCTCCCCTGGGGTGGTTTGGTTCCAGCATGTTCACTCACTCATTAGGCGAGTCGGTTCGCCGCCTTGCCAACCAAATCGGGTACTCGCTGCTGCGGCACCACGATACAGCAACACAAAAATCTCACATCAGGAGAAACACCATGAAACTGAAAACAACACTCGCAATCGCAGTGGCCGCAGCAAGCAGCGTATTGGCCGCTCAAACAATGGCTCAAGATATCGATGCTCAAGACGAGATGGTATCGGGTAGCTCAACCTTAACGATCGATCAGCTGGGTAACGACAACACTGTCGGTACCGCCGATCGTTCCTTCGATCAAATCGGCAGCAACATCGCCACTATCCTGCAGGAAGGTAACAACCTGTCTTTGGTGGGTGGCCAGTTCGGTTTGAACACCATGGACATCGGCATGGCCGGTGACAACATCGCGGTTGAAGCCATCCAGATTAATGAAACGGTCGATGGCGCTGAGAACTTCATGGAGTTCTCAGCAGATGGATCTGATCAAGGTGGTCCGTTCGGTCGTGACGCTCGCGTTGATATGCTGGGTGACCGATTGATTTCTGAGGCTGATGCTAAAGCAGATGCCGTGACTGATGTCACTGCTGCCGATGAAGCTGACCACGTTGATGATGTTGCCGCTGATACGGTTGCCGCAGCTGAACTGATGGTCGAGGCGGGTGACGCCGGCTTGTTATACCAGGAAGGTCAGGGCAACTTTTTGAGCCTAGACTCTGACGGGTCTAACAATGGCTTCTCAGTGATTCAGCTGGGTGACCGCAACACCTTCGAAGGTGAGGTTGCCGACGACGACAACGTGCTGGTTGTGACACAAACCACCGATGATAACTTTGCCATGGTAGAGGCTGCAGGCGGTAATAACGTCATGGATCTGACCCAGAATGGTGTGATGCAAGACGTTGAGCTGTTTGTTGATGGTTTCAACAACACGGCGCTGATTGAGCAGGGTAATGGTGACACTAGCACTGACAACTTGATCTACGCGGAAGTGATCGGTGATGACAACCAGGTGGCCATTGTTCAGGCGGGTGCCGGTCAAACCGCGGAAGTACTAATCGACTTCGGTATGCGCAACCAGGTGACTATCGATCAGGGCAGCCGTCCTGATGCCAGCCGCGACAACTTGATTGAGGTCAACATCCTCGATCGCAGTAGTGATCAGGAAATCGCCATCGTCCAACGTGGGGTTCGTAACACGGCGCTGATCGATGTCGATGATCGCTCGCGATTCAACCGCATTGATTTGGTTCAGGGTGGTGTGGACAACTTATTCGACATGGCAGATGACAGCGATGGGGTGGATGACAAATCTAACCGCAACGAGGTCAACGCGGTACAGGGTGGTCGTCGAAACCTCGCGACCGTTGAGCTACGTGACCAGTCACGAGCAAACCAGGTTTCGGTGAGGCAGTTGTCCTGGGATAGTGAGTTGATCGTGCGGCTTGATGAGAGCGTGCGAAACACTGTTGAAATTACTCAGGCGCGCGCACAAGCCAATAACTATGCAGCTGTCGAGTTGTTTGGTTCGAAAGGCAACACCATCGCCATCACTCAAAATGGCAGTGACAACAGCGCCGATCTGCTGCTGGAGCCCGATGGCCGCGGTGTGTTTGGTGATCGCAATACAGTCACTATCACGCAAGAGTCTGACGCAAACGTCGTTGGTCTGCTGATTGAAGGGGATCGCAACCGCTTTACGGCCCTTCAAAGCACAAGCGACAGTGTCGATGCCATCCTAAAAGGTGACGGTAACCGTACCAGCATCACTCAAGAGTTTGGTGGAAATGCCGTAACCCTTACCGTGGAAGGGTCAGATAACTGGTTTACCGCCACCCAGGGTGAAGCAAGTACCATCCTTGCTGCCCAGTACGGTGACGCGAACACCATGACGCTGGCGCAAGTGGGGCTGAACAACGCGATTTACGCAATCCAGAAATAACCGTCGGTTGAGACCGATAGCCTAAAAACGGCGTGGTGCGTAAGCATCGCGCCGTTTTTTTATGCTCTCGTGTTTTTTCAGTCAACTCGAGTCATTCCTTTGCGGAGGGGGCAGCTGGGTCCAACTCATCCAGCTGCGCCTCAGAAACGGAGCCTTCCCTGCGCCTGCCAGTCGAACCAAGGATGCAGAAGATGCGGGGGATCCCCCGGTTGCAATACCGATCGGCAGTGCAAGCCGCAAAAATTGCATAAAGCAAAATCTACTTTTTTGAAATTCGTTGTGTTTGCTGTAAGTGCTCGCTGCAAAGCGATTGCTGTAAGCAAAAGCGCCACATATGGCGCTATAGCAGATATTTTTGTGATGTATGTAGCGTGCTTGTGCGGTGAACTCGCCTGCCTACTTCCGATCTGGCTTTTTCAAAATAAAAAGCGAGATGCGCATCACAAAACAGTCGTCTACTTGTGACGGCGTAAATCCATATTATTAATCTACTCCTGAAGCGCACTGATTGGCAGTGTGCAACTAAATCGGGTACCCGCTGCTGCGGCACCACGATGTAACGCACCACTTATCTCACATCAGGAGAAACACCATGAAACTG
>CAJXNM010000052.1 GCA_913057135.1 uncultured Halieaceae bacterium | reverse complement strand
TTCGCTACCGTCTTTGCGGTGTCGAAGGATAAGCGCGCGTCGACTTCGGTACTGACGCGGCCGGGTATCTGCTCGAGAATTTCGCAACCCACGGCAACCGCAAAGCGATCGCAGGCGTCGGCGGTCGACTCAGCCGACGCGGTGCAGCGCGCCAGTGCATCGGCAAAGCGGGGCAGAGTGGCTGCCTTTAATAACAGCGAGGGGTTGGTAGTGGCGTCTTGCGGCTTGAGTTTTGCGATCGCATCCACGTCGCCGGTGTCGGCTACTACATCGGTCATTGCTCGCAGCTGGTCGAGTTTACTGGGGTTGGCCATTGCACTGTCGGTCATTGGACATCTCCTCGATAGAGTGCTCAGAATAAACCATTCATGGCCACGTACATGCGACCTCCGCCTTTATTAATCTCAATTTTTAATTCGATTTAGTCTCATTTGCACCGACGCAGTGCGAAATCGCTGGGCTGTTGGTCTGTTATTGGTCATAACGTCACAAGATCAAGGTGTTAAACAACGATGAAAAACGAAACGCTACATGCTGCGACGATTCCCCTGTCGCATTCACACCACTTAGATGCTCTCGAAAGCGTATGCTCAACAAGTGTGTCCCAGGAGCGTACTGTTTGAAAGTTAGTCATTATCTACGACTTGATCCAACCGAGTTACCCCAGGAAGAGCACTTTGCGCACTGGCAGGCCGGCTTAGGACGTGACGCCAGTGTGCGCAGCTTGTCACCGATAACCTGGGAGCTATTGGGGGACTTCGAAGTTTGGCAAGTGCCCGATGCCGTGATTACCACGGCGTATTTATCTCCCTTCGAATACCAGCGGCGCCGATCAACAGAACCCCAGCATACCCTTGCACTGGTTATCTGTTTGAAGGGCGAAATGACGCTTATCTACAATCACGAGGTGATTGCCCGGGCGAGTGAGCGCAATATTTTACTCGGTGCAGCAGACCTTGATCTCACGGTCGTCGCTGAAAAACCGGTGCAATACACCGTTATCTACCTTAACCAGTCAGCTATCTTGGCAGCGAGCACTATCTCCGATGTCTTGCCGGTCATCGAGATCGCTATGACCCAGGGACTTTGGGAGGTTGTGGTAGGAGCCGTTCAGCAGATGCAAGTGGCCCTGAGGCGGCGTGATGACTTGGGTGCTAGAGCCCTGTTCCGGGCACTCGAGAGCGCCATTGATGAGCTCACCAAACCTCACTTTACTGCGCGGGAGCGGGTCGATGGGGATCGTGTTATGGCCATAGCCGCCTTTATCGATGAGCACGTGCGTCACGCTGATTTGGGTGTCGATATGCTGTGTGAGCGGTTTCACATGTCGCGGGCCACCCTGTATCGGCAAATGCAGCATGTGGGCGGGGTGAAACGCTACATGCAGGCGCGACGGCTCGCTCGATGCTTCGATGAGATGCGCAAAAACCCCGATTTAGAGTCTGGCTACTTACGAGCACTGGTGCGCTCCTACCATTTTCGGTCTTTTGGTGATTTTTCCAGCCGTTATCAGCAGTACTTCGGGGTGGATCCGGTATTACTGTTACGAGCCCGTCACCTCGAGCAGGGGGGGGGTACTGAGGGCGACGGCCAAGACCCGGGTTTTCAGGAGCCTATTGTGCAAGACCCTATTCTTAAGATCCCGCCAGTCGTCGATTAGGCGCCGCCTGCAGTAACACGCGCTGATCGCTCCCCGGGCGATGGGCTTGCTCACTCAACATTCGCCGGAATTGTTTGCCGCCCACCTCCCCTTGAAACAGACCCAGCACATGACGAGTCATGTGGTTCAAGCGCAAGCCGTGCTCGGTCTCTCGGGCTAGCATGCGTTCAATGTAGGCGGCATAGGCGTCGATCACTTGGTGGCGACGGTGCACGGGGCTGGGCTCATTGAACAGTAACGGGTCGACTTGAGAAAGCAGCCAAGGTCGCTGATAGGCGGCACGACCCAGCATCACCCCATCTACCGCCTGCAGGTGTTGCTGGCAGGCCTCGAGGCTGTCAATGCCACCATTAATCACAATGGTGAGCGCGGGAAAATCCTTTTTCAGCTGATAGACCCATTCATAGTTGAGTGGTGGTATTTCCCGGTTTTGCTTGGGCGATAAGCCCTGAAGCCATGCTTTACGCGCGTGAACGAGGAATACCTGACAGCCTCCGTCTGCCACGGTGCCCACAAAGTCGCACAATTCTCCGTAGCTCTCTTGATGATCGATACCGATGCGGTGCTTGACGGTAATAGGAACCGATGCCACATCGACCATCGCGGCGACGCAATCTCGCACCAGGCTGGCCTCTGCCATGAGACAGGCGCCAAAACGACCATTTTGCACTCGATCAGAGGGGCAACCGCAGTTCAGGTTAATTTCATCATAGCCCCAGTCCTGCCCCAGTCGGGTACATTGGGCGAGCTCAGCCGGGTCGCTGCCCCCGAGTTGTAAGGCAACTGGGTGCTCGGCGCCGTCAAAAACCAAATGTCGCCGAACATCCCCATGCAATAGGGCACCGGTCGTGACCATCTCAGTGTAGAGGCGCGCATGTTTGGTCATCAGCCGCCAAAAGAACCGGCAGTGGCGGTCTGTCCAGTCCATGCAGGGCGCCGTACAGAAACGCCAGGGAGAATAAAGTGCCGTTGTCATGAAGTTGTAGTCGGAGGGGGTTAGGTTTGTGAGTGAAAGCCTTTATGGTAACCCAGTAAGTATTCACAACGGGACACGGCAACCATGACGCCACACGGTATTAAACGACGAACTGCGCTTAAAGGGGTGGCCGCCACCCTCGGCGTACTATCACTGCGCGGTTTCGAGGTCATCGCAGACGAGGCTGTGCACTTCACCCACGGCATTGCCAGCGGTGATCCACTCTCCGATCGGGTCATTCTCTGGACCCGGGTATTGCCCGGCGATGGTGCGGCTAAACCGCTTAAGGGCCGTTGGCAAGTGGCTGAAGATGCTCGGTTCAGCCGTATAGTGGCCCAGGGTGAGGCGGCGACAGGCCCCGAGCGGGACTACACCGTGAAGGTCGATGCCACGGGCTTAGCACCCGCTGGTCAGTACTGGTATCGGTTCCTGTTCGAGGGGCTGTCGTCACCGGTGGGCCGTACCCGCACACTACCGAAAACAGGTCTGGCGCCATTCACCCTGGCGGTTTGCTCCTGCTCCAATTATCCCCAGGGTTACTTCAATGCCTATCGCGATATCGCCGATGCGCCCGTCGATGCGGTGATGCATTTAGGTGACTACATTTATGAGTACGGTGCGGGTACCTACAGCAATAGTGTGGCCACCGACGAGCTCGGTCGAGAGGTGGTGCCAAGCCATGAAATTGTGGCCCTCGAGGATTATCGACAACGTTATGGCCTGTACCGTACCGACCCCGATTTACAGGCCGCTCACGGGGCACACCCCTGGATCTGTGTTTGGGATGATCACGAGCTAGCCAACGATACCTGGCATTCGGGCGCGCAAAACCACAATGAAGGGGAGGGCGATTTCGATGTGCGCATGGCCATGGCGCGAAAGGCTTACCACGAGTGGATGCCCATCCGAACACCGGCCCAGACGGATCAAGGACCGATCTATCGCCGTTTCGCGGTCGGTGACTTGGCCGACATCATCATGCTCGATACCCGACTTATTGGTCGTGATCAGCAACTCGATTACCGGCGTGATATGGGATCAACGGTGGCACCCGATGTCTTTAAACGGGACGTCTTAGGCAACCCCGAACGCACGATGATTGGTGCCGAGCAAAGCGGCTGGTTGGCACAGCAACTGGCATCGAGCAAGGCGCGGGGTGCCACCTGGCAACTCATTGGCCAGCAGGTGCTTATGGGTAAACTCATGATTCCAAAGATACCCCCTGAGCAGCTGGCACAGGTCGAGTTGCCTGAGCGTACCCGCCAGTGGATAGGCACGCTTATGCAGTTAGCCGATGTCGGATTGCCCCTGAATTTGGATGCCTGGGACGGTTATCCCGCCTGTCGTGAGCGGGTCTTTGCCGACCTGCTGGCACTGGCTAACAACCCGGTCGTGGTGGCGGGGGACACTCACAATGCCTGGGCCTTTAATTTACGCACCGATGCGGGTGTGCCCGTGGGCGTTGAGGTTGGCTGTCCGGGTATCAGTAGCCCCGGTATCGAAACCTATTTCCCGTTGCCACCACCGGCGATGGCCGCAGCACTGAAGCAGTCAAGCCTCGAGTTAGTTGACCTCGATACCCATCGCCGAGGCTGGGCAAAGGTTACCCTTACCCGTGAAGCAACCTACAGCCAGTGGCGTTTTGTCGACACCGTCTTGAGTAAAACGTTCACGGTCAGTGAGACAGCCCCATTGCGATGTTCTGCGGGTGCCCGTCAATTTGCCTAAGGTGGTACGCCAATATGTCTATGGTTGGCCTTGATGCTCAGACTCGAGGGTCGGACTCGAGGGTCATGCTCAAGGCTCAGACTTGAGGGCCAGATATAAGGGTCAGATATAACGGTCGGGCTTAATAGGCCCGGGCTTAAGTGGGTATACTCTCGCCAATAATGAATAACAGCGGAGTCCGTCCCATGGAATTAAACGAGCGCGTTGCCATTATCACCGGGTCAAGTTCAGGGGTGGGCGCCTCACTGGCGCAGCAGCTGGCGGCCCAAGGGTCGAAAGTGGTCATTAATTACAGCCGATCGGAAGCGGGCGCCCGCGACACCTTGGCGGCTGTTGCGGATGTCGGCGGTGATGGCGTCATTGTTCAAGGGGATGTCAGCCAGCAAGCCGACTGTGAGCGTATCGTACAAACGGCCATCGATACCTTTGGCCGGCTTGATGTTCTGGTGAATAACGCCGGCACCACAACGTTTGTTCCCCATCAGGAACTCGATCAACTCACCGAAGATATTTGGTTGCGAACCCTGCAGGTCAACCTGATGGGGGCATTTTTTATGTCGCGATTGGCGGTGCCACATATGCGCGCGGTCGGCGGCGGTGAGATTGTCATGACGTCCAGTATTGCGGGTGTCACGGCAAACGGTAGCTCGATTGCCTATTGCGCCTCTAAAGCCGGTATGAACAGCCTCACCCGAACCCTGGCGAAAACCCTCGGTAAAGACAGCATTCGTGTGAATGCGGTATTGCCAGGGCTTATCGACGGGGAGTGGGCGTTCTCGACCTGGGGAGGCGGCGACGATGACCAATACGCCAATTTAAAGCGTATGTTTGTTGATCAAACACCCCTAAGCCATGTGGTCACCCCCGATGATGTTGCCGATGCGATCACCTCGATAATCACCGGTTCTGATTATGTAACGGGACAGTTGGTCACGATTGACTCGGGCTTTACCCTTTAACGACTGCCACACAAACCAAGGAATCGACGATGATAATAATGAGACCGTCGGGTTGGCCGCTATTGGCCACTGTATGCGCGCTGTTAACCGCATGTGATGTCGGTGGCCCTCAGTCGGAAGCTGAGGCACCGTACCAAGCCACCATCGTGCGCACCGAGTGGGGGATTCCCCATATCAGTGCGGATGACTGGGGTAGTCTGGGGTTCGGTGAGGCCTATGCGGCGGCTGAAGATCACCTGTGCAATATGGCATGGGCCTTGTTGCAGGCCCGGGGCGAGACCGCGAAGTATCCGGGACTGGGAGAGCCACAGGAAAAATTTGCCCACGATGCGGTGGTCAAGGGGCTGGCTATTCCGGCTCGGGGCGAGTCGGCGCTGGCTGCGCAAACACCACAGATTCAAACCTGGCTGCGAGGCTATGCAGCCGGGTACAACCATTACTTAGCCCAACATGCAAAGCAGCTCGATGGTCGTTGGTGCGCCAATGCGCCATGGGTGCAGCCAGTCTCTGCTGAGGCGTTCATGACCCAGTACATTCTGCTGGTGCAGACCTTGCCTCGGGTCGCCTCTGCTATCGTCGCCGCGCAATTGCCCGAACCGAAAGCCGACGAACGCGCGGCCAATAACACGGCAGAAAAAGCGGCAGATACCACTGTAGATGCCACTGTAGATAGTCTCGAAGCTGCTAGCGCCGGCCCCCGAAACAATGCTCAGTTAGCGGCGATTACCGACCAGTTGCGCCTGGATGGTATGGGTTCTAACGCCTGGGCCTTAGCCGCAGAGCGAACCGAAAATGGTCGTGGTCTGCTGCTGGCTAACCCCCATTATCCCTGGTACGGCATTGCTCGGTTTTGGGAGAAGCACCTGACCATTCCCGGCGAGATGGATACCTACGGCGCTAGCCTTATTGGGACGCCGGGTGTGTCCATTGGCTTCAATGCCCATGTGGGTTGGTCCCATACCGTCTCTGACTCGAAACGGACCGTGTTGTATCAGTTAACACTCAACCCGGAAAATCCCCAGCAATATCGCTGGCAGGACGGTTGGCGGGATTTGTCGTTCCGAGACGTCAGTGTTGAGCTGTTGACCGATTCTGGACTGACTCAAAAGCCCCATCGTTTCTGGTCCTCCCACCATGGCCCCCTCATTGCACTACCGGGGTTGAGTCAAGATCCGTACACAGTATTCGCTATCCGCGATGCCAATGAAGCGAATACACAAACCCTGGCCCAGTGGCTGGCGATGGGACAGGCGCAGGATATGGACGCTTTCATCGAGGCCCACAGACGTTACAACGCCATGCCCTGGGTGAATACCATTGCCGCCAGTGCCGATGGTCGCGCGGTTTATCTCGACAATTCGACCGTTGCTGCACTGAGTGATGAAGCCCTGCTGGCTTGGCAGCAGCGCATTGAGCAAGTGCCCCAGTTAAAGCAGCTGTATTTGGCTAAAGGCTTGGTTATTCTCGATGGCTCTACCCCTCGGGATGACTGGCAGGAAACCGATGCGCCAGTCCCTTTCACCGAGCCCTTTGAACGTAGGCCACTGATTGAGAGTAACGGCTTTGTCTTCAACGCGAATGACAGTTATTGGCTGAGTGATCCAACAGCCCCCACCGAGGGTTACTCGCCCCTTTACGGCGCCACCGGATCGCCGCGCTCCCTGCGAACCCGCATGAATATCGGCTTGCTGTCACCAGAGAGTGCCCAGGGTTATGCCGGTGCCGATGGGAAGTTTTCTATCGCTGAAGTGCAGGCCGCGCTGTTTGGCAACGATGCGCTGGCTCCAGCGCTGCTGTTGCCGTCCTTGCTCGAGGCCTGCGAAGCCACCCCGTCTGTGTCACTCGAGGGCACAACCGTCTCTCTACAAGCCAGTTGCGAGGTACTTGCGGACTGGGATCAGCGCTACGATATCGATTCTAAGGGGGCAGTCTTATTTCGGGAGTGGTTAACCCGCTACAGCTATGAGCAGACCTATTTGGCAGGGGGCTTGTTTGCCGAGCCGTTCGATCCAGAGCGTCCAGCAGACACGCCGGCGGGGCTTGCGGACCCTAGTGGCGCCCTTGAACGTTTGGCGGCCGCCCAAACCCTGCTCACGGACGCGGGTATAGGGTTGGATGTAAGCTTGGGTGAGCTGCAACGGGGGCATCGAGCGGGGCAGGCCATTGCGCTGCATGGGGGCAATCGTTACGAGGGTATTGCCAATTTGCAAGTCACAGGCAGTCACCCATCGCCGGTATTTACAGGCTCTGAAGAGCCCATTGGTGACAGTGCCATGCTCACCGCGTCGGGATATAACATCAATCACGGTTCCAGCTTCATTATGACCCTGGGCTTTGACGAGAAGGGACCGAGCGGGCTAGCGTCACTGAGCTACTCGCAATCGGGTAACCCGGCCTCGCCGCATTTTACCGACCAGACGATGCTCTATGCGCAGAAACGCTGGCGTCCCATCCGTTTCCACCCAGAAGACATTGCTGCGGCCACACAGTCATCAATGACCATTAGCAGTCCACGATAACCCACCCATGGACCCTACGGCGGCTTACTGCAGGGCCGCCCCGGGGATACTGGCAAGCAGAGATTGGGTATAGGCCTCTTTTGGGGCATTGAATACCTGATCGGTACTGCCTTGCTCTACTAGCCGTCCGTTATACATCACAACAATACGATCGGCGATGTGCCGAATGACCGCCATGTCATGGGAAATAAAGAGCATGGTCAGCCCATACTCACTGCCCAAATCCATCAGTAAGTCTAGAATTTGAGCCTGTATGGTGACGTCGAGGGCGGATACCGGCTCGTCAGCGACAATGAACTCGGGCTTGGTCGCCAGAGCACGGCCAATAGCGATGCGCTGGCGCTGGCCCCCGGAGAACTCGTGGGGGTATTTGCGAATAAAGCTATGGGCCAGACCCACATCGTCCATCAGTCGCGCAATGACCCGGTCGAGCTCTGACTTGGCGCAAATGCCATGGAGTAACAGAGGCTCTGCGAGTGTGTCATAAACGGTCATACGGGGATTCAACGATGCAAAAGGATCCTGAAAGATCATTTGCATTCGGCGCCGAAACTCCTTGAGGCCATTACCTTCCAGGTCAGTGACTCGGGTACCGTCAAAGGACACTTGCCCGTCGGTAATAGGTGCAAGTCGCAGTAGCGCCCGCCCGAGGGTCGATTTACCACTGCCCGATTCACCCACCAAGCCCAAAATTTCACCCCGATGAATGGTTAATGACACGTCATCCACCGCTTTTACGGGCGCTGCCTTGGCATTGGGGTAGAACCAGGTACGCAGCTGCTGAACCTCAATGAGTGGTTTGGGATCGGTAAGGGTACTAACGCGCTGCCCTGTGGGAATGGCGTCGAGTAGCTTTTGGGTGTACGGGTGCTTTGCAGCGCTGAATAAGTCGCTGGGTGCCCCTTGCTCGACCACCTCACCCTGTTCCATGACCACAATATGATCGGCAATGTCGGCAACCACTGCCAGGTCATGACTGATGAACAAAACGCCGATGTCGCGCTTTTTCTGTAATTCGGCAATGAGTTTTAGAATTTGCGCTTGAATGGTGACATCGAGAGCCGTAGTGGGTTCATCGGCAATTAACAATCGCGGCTCGTTAATGAGCGCCATCGCAATCATTACTCGCTGCCGCATGCCCCCCGAGAACTCATGGGGGTAAGCGTTGAAGGTGGTTTCGGGGGCCCGGATACCCACCTCGTCGAGCAGGGCGATGGCACGCTCTGTCGCTTGTTTTTTGGGCAGCTTTTGGTGCACCAACAGGGGTTCGATCAGTTGCTCCCCAATGGTCATAAAGGGGTTAAGACAGGTCATGGGATCTTGGAAAATCATGGCGATATCCCGACCCCGTATGGCCCGTAACTCACCCTCGGATAGGCTCAGCAGGTCGCGGCCGTCGAACAGTGCAGTGCCACCGTCGATGCGTCCCGGTGGTGTGGGGATGAGGCCGAGCATGGCGTAACAAGACACCGATTTACCCGAGCCACTCTCACCGATAATGGCCGTTAGCTTGCGTGGCTCGACGCTGAAGCTCACGCCCTTGACCGCCTGGTGGGTGCCGTTGCGAGTGGTGAAACTTACCTGCAGACTATCGACCGTTAACAGTGCCATAACTCAATCCTTGGACCCGCGTACATCGAGGGCATCCCGCAGGCCATCGCCGAGAAAGTTAAGGGAGAACAGCGTGATGGTGAGGGCTAATCCGGGAAAAATCAGCAACCAGGGATACTCCTCCATGGTCTCGGCACCGTAGCTAATCAGTAGACCCCAAGAGGTTTGAGGCGGCTGAATACCCAGTCCCAGAAAGCTCAAGAAGGCCTCAAGCAACATAACACTGGGAATCGTGAGCGTGGTGTACACAATAATGGGCCCGAGGGCATTGGGGACGACGTGACGTCTCAGAATAGCGGCGGGACCCAATCCCAGTGAGATGGCGGCTTCCACAAACTCCTGTTGCCGCAGCGACTGCACCTGTGAGCGCATGATTCGCGCCATGGTCAGCCACTCCACGGCGCCGATCGCGAGGAACAGCAGCAGCACATTGCGCCCGAATACCACCATCAAGAGCACGATGAAAATCATAAAGGGCAGGGCGTAGAGAATATCGACCAAGCGCATCATCACCGCATCGACTTTGCCGCCGACGTAGCCAGCCACCGCGCCCCAGGTAACGCCGATGAGTAGGGCCACTGCGGTGGCGATGAAGCCCACAGCTAGAGACACCCGTCCTCCGTACATAATTTGCGTGAGCAGATCGCGACCAAAAATATCGGTGCCCAACCAATGCTGGGCCGAGGGCGGCGTAGCCCCTAGGTCGAGGTCTTGGGTTTCGTAGTTGTACGGCGCGAGCCAAGGGGTCAGTAGTGCCACTATCATCAGTAAAATTAAGATGGCACCACCGGCTACCGCTAACTTATTTTTACGGAGCCGTCGCCAAGCGTCCTGCCACAGTGATGAGCCCTGTTCTGCTTGATCCAGTAGGTTGGCCGCCGAACCTGTTGTTTGGCTCATCGCTCACCTCCACTGAATTGGGCCCGCAGTCTGGGATTTAACCAAGCGGCGGTGATATCACTGACTAGATTGAACAGCACGATGAGCGTCGACAAAAACACAGTCGTCCCCAGAATCATAGTGTAGTCACGGTTGAACGCTGCCTGGACATAAAAGCGCCCAAGCCCGGGAATTTGGAAAATCGTCTCGACGACAAAAGAGCCCGCCAGTAAGCCTGCAAAGGCCGGTCCAAGGAAAGCGATGACCGGTATCAATCCGCCGCGCAGGGCATGTTTTATGACCACCTGCCACTCTGACAGACCTTTGGCCCGGGCGGTGCGGATGTAATCTTGGGACAAAATTTCCAGCATACCCGCCCGGCTTAAACGGGCGACGTACGCTGCATAGGCAGCGCCCAAGGTAATCGAGGGCAAAATTTTGTCACCGGGAATAGCACCCCAGCCTGAAATGGGTAGCCACTCTAGATAAATGCCAAAAACCAACACTAACAGCGGTCCCAGTAGGAAAGAGGGCATACAGATACCCACCATAGCCAAGCTCATGGGAATGTAATCCTGGGCTGTATTGGGTTTTAGCGAGGCAAAAACACCGGCCGTTGTCCCAATGATGAGTGCAATTAACAGCGCATAGAGACCCAGTTCAGCGGTGACCGGTAGTCCAGAAAACAGGATTTCATTCACACTCCGTCCGGGATATTTGAACGAGGGTCCGAGATCGCCGTGGGATAGGTCACTGAGATAGGCCAGATACTGCTCGTGTAAGGGAAGGTCGAGCTTGTACTGCGCTTCCAGTGCTTTTTTAACTTCCGGCAGCACCACTTTTTCATCATCAAAGGGCCCGCCCGGTGCCGCCCGAACGAGAAAAAACGTGGCGGTAATGACAATAAAAATCACCGGCACGGCCTGCAGCAGCCGTCCTGTAATAAAACGCAGCATTAACGTAACCCCTCGGGAAGACGGCGATCGGGCACCAATTTCACGTACTTCAGGTTCAAGCTATCCATCAAGTTGGGCGTCATACCCTCGACGCTCGGGTGAACGAGGTGACGGGTAGCGTAGTTGTAGATAGGAATGATAGGCATCTGCTCCATGAGCAGGGTCTCAGCTTCGTAGAATACTTTAAAGCGCTCTTCCTGGGTCTTTGCTCGGGGTGCCTGCTGCAGAATCATGTCATCGTATTCTGCATTGGCGAAGCCAGTGTTGTTGTTGCCGCCACCGGTAATGAACAGGTCGAGAAAGTTATTGGGGTCCACGTAGTCACCGATCCAGCCCCGGCGTGCCACTTGAAAATCCCGTTGCGAGACACTGTTCAGGTACACCTTCCACTCTTGGTTGGCCAGCGTGACATCAATATTGAGGTGTTTTTTCCACATCTGCTGAATGGCTACGGCAATTTTGCGGTGTGCTTCATTGGTGTTGTAGATGATCTCGATACCGGGCCAGCCGTCGCCGTTGGGGTAACCCGCCTCGGCGAGCAGGGCCCGCGCTTGTTCTGGGTCGAAGTCGAACAGTTTCGGTGGCTGATAACCCAGCGTGCCGGGGGGGGTAATGCTGTAAGCGGGCGTCACCACTGACTGCATGACGGTACGTGTCAGTTGATCCCTGTCGATGGCGAGCGACAGGGCACGGCGAACATTGACCTTATCGACCGGCGGCGCCTCGGTATTCAACAGATAGTAGTAGGTGCCCAAGTACACCTCTTGCATGTAGGGGGAATCGTCCAGGTCCCGATAGGCGGGTACTTTCTCTAGGGGTACGCCTTCGGTGCGGTGTAATTGCTCTACCCGAAACATGCGCTCTTCGCTCACTTCGTTCTCGGTCGGGTAGAACACCACGCCATTAAGGCTGACGTTGTCCTTGTCCCAATAGTGCTCGCTCTTGCGCATTTTAATGTGGCGATTGATGGCCCATTCTTCGAGCTCGAAGGCACCGTTACTGACGATGTTGCCGACTCTCGTCCACGGGGTAAAACGGTCGGTCATCTCGCCGAATTGCAGCAGCGTTTCCGGGTGCACAGCGAATGTGCTGTAGTGATCCATCAGCTGAATAAAATATGGGGTCGGCGCATTCAGGGTGACTTCTAGGGTGGTCGGGTCGAGGGCTTTGACGCCTACTTCGGCAAAGTCATCGATCTCGCCCTTGGCAAAAGCTTCCGCGTTGACCAAGGGGTACAACATGTAGGCGTACAGGTTTCCGGTATTCGGGTGTAGCGCGCGCTCCCAGGACCACACGTAATCGTCGGCCGTTACCTGATCGCCGTTAGACCAGCGAGCCTCTGGGTTCAGGTAGAAGGTAATGACCGTGCCGTCATCGCTAATATCCCAGCGCTCCGCAACCCCGGGTTCGGGTTCGAGTGTGATGGGGTTTTTGACGGTCAGACCCTCGAACAGGGCGCGAATCAAATGATTTTCCGGTACGCCGGTGACCACATGAGGATCAAGTCCTTGGGGCTCAGCGCCGTTACCGTAATGCAGAATGCCTTCACGATTGCCCGTGACGACATTGCTGTCACCGGTGCCACAGCCTGCGATAAGCAGAGTCCAGCTTGCAAGCAGCGCAACAGTGCGCAGCAGTGAGCTCATGGGATGCGTGTTTCTCATGGGGTCTGTGCTCGTCGGGTGAAACCCGCATCGTACCCAACTTATGCCGGTCCGTTGAGCCCTCCGTGCAAGGTTCTAGGCGATTAACCCTTGCATGCTGTTGTTCCCGGGTCTTTTGGTCGAGTGATGGTCGATGACAGAGCGCCTCGAGCTATCGCTCTGGTAGACTTAGCGCCCCTTTCAATGCTGTTTCGGAGCGCTTCCCCGTATGACCGTTCGCACCCGTGTCGCCCCCTCGCCAACCGGTGATCCGCATGTGGGCACCGCTTACATGGCCCTGTTCAATCGCTGCTTTGCCAAAGCTCATGGTGGCCAATTTGTGCTGCGTATCGAAGATACCGATCGCGCACGCAGTACGCCCGAGGCGGAGCAAGCCATTTTGGATTCCCTGCGCTGGCTTGGGCTCAGTTGGGATGAGGGTCCCGATGTGGGTGGGCCCCATGGTCCCTATCGTCAAAGTGAGCGCGGTGAAATCTACGCCCAGTACGCCTGGGATTTAGTGGCAGCAGGCCATGCTTTTGTCTGTTATTGCACGACAGAAGAACTGGATGCTTTGCGTGAGTCCCGACGCGCTGAGGGTAATAGCACTGCACTGAAACCCTCAGACCTCATACTGCCAGAATCCGAGCAGGCTGCCCGAAAAGCCGCAGGTGCACCTTTTGTGATTCGTATGATGGTCCCCGAAACCGAGGGTGTTTGCGCCATCGATGACATGTTGCGAGGCACTATCGAATTAGATTGGGGCATGGTCGATGCTCAAATTCTACTGAAGTCCGATGGCATGCCGACCTACCACCTGGCCAATGTGGTCGACGACCACCTCATGGGTATTACCCATGTTATTCGAGGTGAGGAATGGATTAACTCGGCACCTAAACATCAGCTGCTTTATAGCTATTTCGGCTGGGATATGCCGGTGCTCTGTCATTTGCCACTGCTGCGTAACCCCGACAAATCAAAGCTGAGCAAACGCAAAAACCCCACCAGTGTCTTGTATTACCAGCGCATGGGTTACCTTCCCGAGGCGCTTTTGAATTATTTGGGGCGCATGGGCTGGTCCATGCCCGATGAGCGAGAAAAGTTCTCCCTTAATGAAATGGAGTCTGTGTTTGATATCACTCGGGTCTCCTTGGGCGGGCCTATCTTCGACGTTGAAAAGCTGAAGTGGTTGAACGGTCTTTGGATGCGCGAGTCCCTATCTGATGAAGAGCTCGCACAGCGCTTGCATGATTGGGCACTGAATCAAACGACTCTCATGAAAATAGTGCCCCACGCCAAGGGGCGAATGGAGGTACTGTCCGACTTTGTGCCGATGTCGGCGTATCTGGTAGCAGGTGATTTACCCATCAGCAGCACCGAGTTCGAGGCCCTGCCTGAACCCGCGGAAGAAACCGTTCGTCGCTTGCAATTCGTTTTATGGCGTCTTGAGGCCCAGCAAGACTGGGATCGGGGTGCGCTGTTTGAGTGTTTGAAGGGGTTGGCAACGGCCCTTGAGCTCAAGCCCAAGGCGCTGTTTGCACCTTTATTCCTGGCTATTGCGGGCAGTTCAGCGGCCTATTCAATGCCCGATTCCATGGCTATTTTGGGGCCAGATATGACCCGAGCTCGATTGCGCCGCGCTATTGATGCGCTCGGTGGGGTTTCGAAGAAAGCCGCTAAGCGCCTAGAAAAGGAATATGCCTCGTTGGCCCTTGGCGGGGACTAAATCGGGCGCCCCCTAAAAATGTGGGGGGGCACCTTGGGAAAGCGCCTGGGGCAAGAGCCTTTGAACGAGAGCCTTTTAACGAGAAGCTCTGAACAAAAACCTCTGAACATGAACCTCTGAACATGAACCTCTGAAAGAATGCCGTGCTAGGCGCGGCGCTACTGTTTGCGGGTTTTGAAGAGGGCGTACAGGGCGAGCAGGGCAACTAAGCTCTCGAACGCCAGCGCGCCCCACGTGTAGGCGGTGAAACCCGAGCTCATCGCGATGCCAAGGGAGCTGCCCTCTAGACGGAAGCTGGAATCGAGGTTGCTGAATGCCACGCTGCCCCGGGCCGCTGCCAGCGTGCCAATACAGATGGCGAGCAACCAAAGACCGGGGCGCAGATAACCCTTGAGGACCGCGGAGGCCAGCAAAATAGCGCCAAAGCTTGCCTGAAGTCCGCCGTACATGGCGGCTATTTCGGCGTATCCGTTGTGGGTTGCAATGAACAGACCGGCAAGTTTTGCGGGTTGCTCTGGATCAATCCAGCAGTATACGCCGTAGCCCAAGAAGATAAGGCCTGTTACGCCCAGAAGAATGCGTGGGTACATAGGGTTAATGTCCGATTGGCAGGTTACAAAGTCATGCTGGCGATGAATGCGTCTGACTCGGCGATGGCAGATGCCATGTCCGATAATAATTGTTCAATATCAGATTCAATGGTGTCGAGCTCGCCCTGCAGTGCGCCGATGGCGCTGGCATTCAAATTGTGCTTCAGGTAGAGCACGTTATCTCGCAGTCCATCGAGCACCGGTTGCATACGCTGCTCGGCGGTGCGCATGGCTCGCAGTAGTTGGCTGTAGCGGCGCTGGGTGGCGCGCAGTTTTTGTTCGCTATCCCGGCGCATCGACGCACTACTGTACAGCGCTAGCTCGTCTTGCCATTCACTGAACAGTGCCTCTGCCACGCGTTCAATGGCATCGATTCTATCGCTAACCCGCTGCGCAGCGGCTTCACTTTGCTCGAAATCATCGCTGAGAGAGTCGTACAGGCGCTGTAAATCGCCGCCATCAAAATTGACGAGGGCCGTGTACTCTTCGAGCGCGGATGCAAACTGCTGCTGTGCCTCTGTTTGGCTATCACGGGCATCGCTGACACGATCGACCAGAATTTCCCGCTTCTCGATGCCAAAGCGCTCCATGGTGGAGTAGTAGGTGGATTCACATCCCGCGACAAGAAGGGCGCCGAGCGCAAGCAAAAACCAGCGATGCATTGTGTGATCCACTATCGATCGGGGCTGTAGCGTGCGGCGTCAATGATGCTCCACAAATGGAGAAGCACGCCGGGCAACCACATAAAAATGAGGATGACTGTCGCTGCCAGGGCGTAGCACACGCTGGTGAACAGAAAAAAAGCAATAGCTGCCAGCAGGCGACCTTGCACAAGCTGTCCCAAACCTGGGATAAAAAAGTTACAGATAGCAGCGATGACATTACCGCCCGAACCTTGACCCGCCATATTGCTTTTCCTTATGTGGCTAAAGAAGCTTGCAAGCTAGTATAGCGCGCAACCGCGCTCAAGCGATGTGGCTGGATTTGATGATATCCCGTGAGGATTTGCCGTCATGTGTCTGGTTTCGGTGGTTGACACCGGCGCGAGACACCAATAGGATTCGCGTCCTTCATCGCCCTAGTGCGATAGACCTTTTGGGGCCATAGCTCAGCTGGGAGAGCGCAACACTGGCAGTGTTGAGGTCGGCGGTTCGATCCCGCCTGGCTCCACCA
>CAJXNM010000051.1 GCA_913057135.1 uncultured Halieaceae bacterium | reverse complement strand
GGCAGTCATTGGCCATGATGGCGATGGGATGACCGGCAAGACGTGCGAAACCCGTGAATAAGGACTTGCCAAAAGCGGCCCGCAACTCTAGCAACGACCCCTCGTCGGCTACCTGTGCCAGTACCTGCCGAACATCGAATGCCAGCCGCCGGTTTTCGGGCAATGTCGATCGGAGTATTGCTTGATCGCTGACGGTGAATGGGGCAGTAGGACCCTGCACATAGCTGAGTACGGCCTTCGCAAGGGCGGTGGCGTGGGCTTCATCATCGGCCAGTATGTCGACCACGCCTGTTCTCAAGTGGGCATCGACCGGTCCAATATCCGTAGCTTCATAGATTCCAAGGCCGCCCCCTTCAATCATTGCGGGGCCTGCCATGCCGATCCAGCTGTTTCGGGTTGCGATTCGGACATCGGCGGCGCCAAACAGCGCTGCGTTGCCCGCAAAGCAATAGCCATGGTTCACCGCTATCCGAGGTATACGTCCACTCAGTGACGCCCAGCGATAGAATGTGGATACGTTGAGTCCGCCCATAGCCACCAGCACATCGGTATCACCAGGCCTGCCACCGCCACCCTCGGTAAACATAATCACAGGTAAGGCCCGGCGCTCGGCGATAGCGAGTAAGCGATCAATTTTTTTGTGATGGAAGTAGCCCTGGGTGCCAGCGAGCACCGTGTAATCGTTAACGATCAGCGCCGTAATGCTGCTGCTTGGGGCGAACAGATGACCGTTGACCGAACCAACAGCTGTGAGTACCCCATCGCCAGGTGTGTTACGCAGTAAGTCATCTCGCGAACGCCGAGTGCGCTGGGCTGCGACCGCAAAATCACCGTATTCGAGCGGTTGCTGGTGGTCTAGTAGGTCTTGCAGATTCTCTCGCGCGCTTCGGCCGCCTCGGGCGTGACGCTTCTTTATTGCGTCGTGCCGGTTGTTGTCTGCCATGGCAGCTTTTTGAGCGGTAAATCGCTCGGAGGGTGTGGGTTGTTCGTCAGTCATGTGTTGCTCCTGCCCCCCACTCTTGTTGTCGACATGTTGAGGATGTTTCAGGCCATTTCATGGTTAGTATTTGACGAACCGAGTCTGTTCGGTAATAGTACCAATTCGTGGTACGGGAGTAACCCGCCTGCGGGTTGCTAGAGCCTTGGTGTTCGTAAGGCCACAACAATGCGACTCAATAATAACAACAGCCGGTCAGTGTTCTTACACCAGACCAAGCCAGCCACTGCACCCGCAGTGCTTTTCGCTTTTTATTGCCTGTTTCTTTCAGCTGTCAGCGACGCTTCGGTTGTAGGGATAGCCCATGGCTGAAAGTTTTGTCTGGCCTTTTCTTCTCTACTTAGCGGCCGTTATCGGCTTAGTCGTTACCATGCTGGCGCTGTCGTCAGTGCTCGGTCAAAAGCGGCTCGACCCTGCAACTCTGGCACCCTTTGAATCGGGCATCGTTCCCGCAAGCGACGCTAACCTGCCGGTATCCATTGAGTTTTACTTGGTTGCCATCTTTTTCGTGCTATTCGATCTGGAAACGGTCTTTATTTTTACTTGGGCCATCGCCTTTTACGAATTGGGATGGGCGGGCTATGCGGCAATGTCTGTCTTTGTTGCGGTTTTGCTGGTTGCGCTGATTTACGCTTGGCGTTTGGGGGTTCTCGAGTGGGGACGCAAGACACGTGTCGGTCTCAGAGAGGGGGAGCAGGGGTGAAGTGGAGTCTTACTGGGGTTGACGATGTTATTGCCACGAGCGATGACGCTGAAGTGCAGGAGCAGATTCGCCGCAGTCTATTTTTCGCCCGCCTTGAAGACATGCTGGCTTGGGGTCGATCGAATTCGCTGTGGCCGTTCAATTTTGGTCTGTCGTGCTGTTACGTTGAAATGGCGACCTCGTTTACCAGCCGTCATGACATAGCGCGTTTTGGATCTGAAGTGATTCGCGCTACGCCGCGACAAGCGGATTTAATGGTGATTTCGGGTACCGTCTTTCGAAAGATGGCGCCGGTGGTGAAGTATCTATACGACCAGTTGTTGGAGCCCCGTTGGATTATTTCCATGGGAAGCTGCGCGAATTCCGGTGGCATGTACGACATTTATAGTGTGGTCCAGGGGGTCGACAAGATTATTCCGGTCGACGTCTACGTGCCCGGTTGTCCACCCCGTCCCGAAGCCCTTATGCAGGGACTGACCATGTTACAGGCCTCGGTAGCGAAAGAGCGGCGCCCCTTAAGCTGGATGGTGGGCGATCAAACCGTTGTGAAACCCAGGTTTGAACCCAACCGTGACCGTCTTTTGCAAGAACGCAATCGGGCCACATTCCTAAGATCCCCGGACGATTGTTAAGCACCGGGTTAGGTGAAGGGTAACGATTATGAACAGCATTGCATCGGTCGCCACGTCACCTAAGCTTCATCCAAAACCTGATGCCATTGCTGGTTTTGTCAGGGTTGGGCAGTTGGGGGCAGACGGTGTGCCCACCCTCTGGATTGATGCTGCTGATATTCCCAGTGTCATGACTACCCTTAAGACCGATTACGCGCTGCTTCACGATCTATTCGTTATCGATGAGCGTCTGCGTCAGCACCGCGAAGGTCAGCCTGCATCGGATTTCACGGTGGTTTACCACCTTATGTCATTTCGATTGAATGCCGATGTGCGCCTTAAGGTGGCGCTAGTGGGTGACAACCCCTCTGTGCCAAGTATCTGCAGTATTTGGCCTTCGGCTAATTGGTATGAGCGCGAGGCCTGGGACATGTTTGGTGTGGTGTTCGCAGGCCACCCCAACTTACGACGTATTTTGTTGCCTCCCACATGGCAGGGTCATGCGCTACGTAAGGAGCACCCTGCGCGCGCTACCGAGATGGAACCCTATTCTATCGATCAAGATCGCCTCGATTACGAGCAAGAAGCGCTGCGCTTTATACCCGAAGAATGGGGTATGCAACGACGGAACGATGACACCGAATTCATGTTTCTTAATTTGGGTCCGAATCATCCCAGTGTTCATGGGGTATTCCGCATAGCACTGCAACTGGACGGCGAGGTGGTTGTCGATGCGGTGCCCGATATCGGCTATCACCATCGCGGTGCTGAAAAAATGGCCGAGCGACAAAGCTGGCATTCTTTTATTCCTTACACCGATCGAATCGATTACCTCGGCGGTGTGATGAATAACCTTGCCTATGTGCAAGCGGTTGAGCAGATGGCTGGCATTACTGTGCCTCCCAGAGCGCAGATGATCCGTGTCATGCTCGCCGAGTTGTTCCGCATTTCCAGTCATTTGGTGTTTTACGGAACCTTTGCCCAAGACGTCGGACAAATGTCGCCGGTGTTTTATATGTTCGCCGACCGGGAGCGCCTATTCGGCATTATCGAGGCGATTACTGGCGGTCGTATGCACCCGGCCTGGTTCCGAATTGGTGGTGTCGCCCAAGACCTGCCACGGGGCTGGGACACTCTGGTGCGCGATTTCATTGATTCCATGCCCAAGCGACTTCACGACTGGGATCGCATGGCAATGCGTAATTCCATTCTGAAGCGGCGCACGCAGGGTATAGGGCGCTGCACCCTAGACGAGGCCATTGACTGGGGCATCACCGGGCCTAGTTTGCGTGCCTGTGGACTGGATTGGGATTTGCGCAAGAAGCGTCCTTACAGTGGTTACGAGCAGTTCGAGTTTGACGTTCCCACGGCCACAGGTGGCGATTGTTACGACAGAGCCGTTGTGCGCGTGGAGGAGATTTGGCAGAGCCTGAAGATTATTCGCCAGTGCGTCGACAATATGCCCGAGGGCCCCTACAAGAGTGATCACTCCCTAGCGGTGCCCCCAGTCAAAGACCGCACTATGCAAGATATCGACACGCTGATTAACCATTTCTTGTCGGTGAGTTGGGGGCCGGTTATGCCTGCGGGAGAGGGCTGCTTCCCGATCGAGGCGACCAAAGGGCAGAATGCGTATCACGTCATCAGTGATGGCGGCACTATGTCTTACCGGACGCGTATTCGGACCCCCTCATTCCCCCATTTGCAGACGATCCCATTGCTCTCTCGCGGCTTAATGGTGCCGGACTTGATTGCCATCATTGCCAGCATCGACTTTGTCATGGCGGATGTAGACCGATGACCGACCTTGATGTAATCCCTACCTTGAGCCCCGAAGAGATAGCTGAGATTGAGCATGAGGTGGCGCTGATTCCCCGGCGAGACAGCGCTGCTATCGATGCATTGATGATTGTCCAGCGTCATCGAGGGTGGGTCTCAGATAGTAGCCTTAAAGCAATAGCGGCACTGCTAGAGATGTCACCGGAGGAGCTTGACGGCATTGCTACCTTTTACAACCTGATCTACCGACAGCCGGTCGGTGAGCAGGTCATTCTATTTTGTGACAGCGTAAGTTGTTGGCTGCGTAATGGTGATGGTGTTAAGGAAAAACTGAGCGAACTCCTTGGCATCGACTACGGACAGACCACCGCCGACGGCCGCTATACCCTCATTCCCGTTCCCTGTTTGGGCGCTTG
The DNA here is from genome assembly GCA_913057135.1 of uncultured Halieaceae bacterium. Taxonomy (GTDB): domain Bacteria; phylum Pseudomonadota; class Gammaproteobacteria; order Pseudomonadales; family Halieaceae; genus Luminiphilus. The sequence continues at coordinate 13,193 of CAJXNM010000051.1, read as the reverse complement.
CGACCGCGCCCCGGTGATGATGGTCGGCGATGACCTGCACACCCATCTCGATGACTGCGATCTTGCTAGCTTGCTGACATGCGAGGCTAACCATGACTGATCGGCCACTGACGCAAAACCTTCGCCCCGATGGCAGCCCTGTTTGGCTGGCAGATTACGAGGCTAACGGTGGTTACCAGGGTCTGCGTCGGGTGCTGACAGACAGCACGCCAGAGGCCTGCCAACAGGTCGTTAAAGATGCCCGTCTGCGCGGGCGCGGCGGTGCTGGCTTTCCAACCGGCATGAAATGGAGCTTCGTGCCGATGGGCGAGAAAGCGGGCTTGGGACCCAAGTATCTCATCGCCAACGCCGATGAAATGGAGCCTGGCACATTTAAAGATCGCATTATTTTAGAGCAGGATCCCCATCAGCTCATCGAAGGCATGATCTTGGCCGCCTATGCGATACAAGCTGACGTTGCTTATATTTTTCTCCGGGGTGAATACACGGTGGCGGCTCAACGTGTCGCAGCCGCGATCAAAGAATGCTACGTAGCGGGTTATTTGGGGCAGGACATTAGGGGCAGTGGCTACTCGCTAGAGCTACATTTACACCGCTCCGCGGGCCGTTACATATGCGGTGAGGAGACCGCGCTTATTAATGCGCTGGAAGGCAAGCGTGCCAATCCACGCCCGAAGCCGCCGTTCCCACAAGTGAGTGGTTTATGGGGGCGTCCGACTATCGTTAATAACGTCGAGACACTGTGCAATATCACGCACATTTTGACCCGAGGCGCCGATTGGTATCAGAGCTTAGGGCTCGGGGCCGATAGTGGTACTAAATTATTTGGTGCCAGCGGCAACGTGAAAACCCCGGGAGTCTGGGAGCTTCCGATGGGCACACCGATTCGAGAAATCTTGGAGAACCATGCGGGTGGTATGCACGACGGCTACCAGCTGCGTGGGTTTCTTCCAGGTGGCGGTTCCACCGACTTTTTAACACCTGACCATCTCGATTTAGCGATGGACTACGACGTGATTGGCAAGGCGGGTTCCCGCATGGGCACGGGGACCATGATTGTGCTGGACGATCGCCATTGTCCCATCGGCATGGTGCGCAATTTGGCGCGTTTTTTTGCCCATGAGTCCTGCGGCTTTTGTACACCTTGTCGCGATGGTATTCCCTGGATTGTTCAGCTGCTCGATCGCTTCGAGCAGGGGCTTGCGACTGAAGAAGATTTGGCACTGCTAGAGGAAAAGGCGCGTTTCATTGGGGGGATCGGTAATACGCACTGTGCACTTGCTCCGGGTGCCATGGAGCCTGTCCTTAGCGCATTGAAGTATTTCCGAGAGGATTTCGAGCAACACATCAGCGGCCGGGGTTGTCGCTACCAGTCACTCGGTAGGGGGCATTGATATGGCGACCATATCGATCGACGGTAAGCATTACGAGGTGGAAGACGGTAGCAATGTCTTAGAGGCGGTGCTCGGCTTGGGCCTTGATTTACCCTATTTCTGCTGGCATCCCGCTTTGGGTTCTGTCGGTTCATGCCGCCAATGTGCCTTATTGCAGTTTCAAAATGCCGATGATGATCGAGGCCGTATTGTCATGGGATGCATGACACAAGTAACCGACGGTATGTTGTTGTCACTGTCTGATTCTCGGGCTAAGGCATTTCGAGCAGACGTTATTGAAGCTTTGATGACCAACCACCCCCACGATTGCCCGGTCTGCGCCGAAGGTGGTGAGTGTCATTTACAAGATATGACGGTGATGTCTGGACACCGTGATCGCCGTTACAACGGGCTTAAGAATACCCATGTCAATCAGGACTTGGGGCCACTCATCCACCATGAAATGAATCGGTGTATTGCTTGCTACCGTTGCGTACGTTACTACCAAGATTATGCGGGTGGTACTGATTTAGCCGCCCTTGGCTCCCACGACCATGTGTATTTTGGACGACATGAGGACGGTACGCTTGAAAGCGAGTTTGCCGGTAATTTGGTGGAGGTGTGTCCGACCGGTGTCTTCACCGATAAGTCTTTGGTGCATGACTACACACGCAAGTGGGATTTGCAGTCAGCGCCCTCTATATGCACGGCATGCGGCGTCGGCTGCAATACTATTCCTGGGGAACGCTACGGTCGTTTAAAGCGTATCCACAACCGTTACCATCACGAAGTTAACGGCTATTTTCTCTGTGATCGCGGGCGTTTTGGCGGTGGCTGGGTTAACAGTGAGCGGCGGCTGCGGCAGGCAGGTGCACAGATGAGTGATGGCTGCTTTGCACCCTTGACTCAGGAACAAGCGGTACAGCGTTTACAGACATTGTGCGGTGCCGATAGCAAGCTGTGGGGAATTGGTTCCCCCCGAGCCTCCCTCGAATCCAATTGGATGTTGCGGTCTCTGGTGGGTGATGAGCACTATTGCCCGGGCTTTGGTCCCGAGCAGGACGCTTTGCGCGCCGTTATGACGGCGCTCACAGAGGGTGGTGTCGCCACCGCCACTTTGCCCGAGATTGAAGCCGCCGACTTAGTCATCATCGTGGGTGAAGACATTACCCAGTCGGCGCCTCGTATTGCCTTGGCCCTGCGCCAATCGGTGCGCAATCTTGGATTGGAACAAGCGGCCAACTTGGGCGTACAACATTGGCAGGATGCGGCGGTGCGCAATATCGCCCAGAACACACGTAGCCCATTAGTTGAATGGGTATCCGCTAGCACCCGTCTTGCTGATGTCGCTACCAAAACCCTTACTCTGGCTCCAACGGATATTGCTCGCATGGGTTTTGCGCTAGCGGCGGCCCTTGATGAAGGCGCCGGTGTTGATGGATTAACAGCCGATCAGACTACCCATGTGGTCCAGTTAGCGTCGCGGGTGTTGGGTGCCAAGCGTCCACTGATTGTCAGTGGCTGCAGCAGTCATGACGCGTCTGTCGTCTACGCGGCGCAAGCACTCGCTGCCGCAGTGGCAAGGCGACATGCAGCTACTCGAGTCGTTTATACGGTACCCGAGTGCAATAGTGTGGGTGTCGGGTTACTTAAGGGCACACATAAGGACCTCGCTGACGTGGTGGCCGCGGCAGAGGCGGGACACATCGATACGCTTGTGGTGCTCGAGAACGACCTTTATCGGCGAATGAAAAAAGAGTGGGTTACCCGCTTAGCGGCTGCGGTCCCCAATATTGTCGTGCTTGATGCGCTGGAAACCTCGACCTGCGACGCTGCCCAATTGGTATTACCGGTAGCAAGCTTCACCGAGGCCGAGGGGACTTTGGTTAACGCCGAAGGGCGCGCACAGCGTTTTTACCCAGTCGTGAGTGATGTGGGTGAGCGCCTGCCGGGGTGGCAGTGGTTGAGGCTGGCCGCAGTCGGCCGCGCCAATCGATCAGACCTGGAAACATTGATGCACCTTGACCAGGTCTTAGAGGCAATTGCTGCCGAGCAGCCTCAGCTAGATGGCATCAGGGCAGCAGCCCCCGATGCAAGCTATCGTGATCGCGTTGGTCTGAAGGCAGCCCGACAGCCCCATCGCTACAGTGGCCGAACGGCCATGTATGCTGACAAAACCCTGCATGAGCCGAAAACCCCAGTCGATGAAGACGCGCCACTGAGTTTTAGTATGGAAGGGGAGAGTCATGCCCTGCCCAGTGCGCTGCGCTCCTTCGTTTGGGACCCCGGTTGGAATTCCAATCAGTCGTTGCACAAATTTCAAGCTGAGATTGGCGGTGCTTTAAAAGGTGGAAGTGCTGGTATTCGTCTCATCGAGCCCAAAGGTCAGCCTGCCCCCGGCGCGTACTCGGTGCCGGCGGCCTTTGAGCCACCTCTAAGTGGCTGGTATCTCACGGCTCAATACCGGATTTTTGGTAGCGAAGAGATGAGTGCCCATGCACCGGGTATTCTGGCTGTGAGTGCCGGTCCTACCTTAATCTTATCTGCTGATGATGCGCTGCAGCTGGCGTTAGCGGCTGATGACGGGGTCACACTGATCACGGCCGATGGATCGGTTGACTGTGAGGTGACTGTCGATCCTGCTTTGCCAAAAGGCACCGTTGGCTTTGTCGTAGGTCATGCGCACTTGCTGGATTTGCGGGCTGGAGAGACGGTTTCCTTAGAGAAGAAACCTGGCCTCATGCGTCGCTCTGAGGTCATCGCAAGCGATGGAGTGCGCGTCTATGGATGAGCTGAAAGTCGTCGCTTTCATTGTCGCGCTGGTCGGGGGTGCCGTGGGTGCCGCGGCGGTCATGACCTGGTTCGAGCGGCGCATGCTGGGCATCTGGCAAGATCGTCTGGGCCCTAATCGCATTGGTCCTTTCGGTATTGTCCTGGTGGCCGCCGACATGCTCAAGCTGTTGGGCAAGCATGATTGGATACCCCCTTTTGCCGATCGACCGGTTTTCGTGCTGGCACCTACTGCGATTGTCATCGCCATGATGCTGGGCTTTGCGGTGGTTCCCTTTGCGCCCGATCTAGTGGTTATCGATATGAACGTGGGATTGCTGTTCTTTCTCGCGATGACGTCACTGGCGGTGTACAGCGTGTTGCTTGGCGGCCTTGCCTCTAACAATAAATATGCGTTGTTGGGAGGGCTTCGATCAGCCGCGCAGATGGTTAGTTATGAAGTTTTTATGGGGCTGTCGTTGATGGGCGTGGTGATGTTGGCTGGTAGCTTTTCTCTGCCGACGATTGTCGAAGCTCAAAGTCAGCTTTGGTTTGCCATCACCCAGCCCTTGGGTTTGTTTGTCTTCATCATTGCGGGGCTGGCTGAAAGTCACCGTTTACCTTTTGACCTACCCGAGGCCGAGCATGAACTGACGGCCGGTTTCCACACTGAGTATGGCGGCATGAAATTCGCCATGTTCATGCTGGGCGAATACCTGGGTTTGATGCTCATTTCTTGCATGATCACCACGCTATTTTTGGGTGGCTGGTTGGGCCCGGTGTTACCACCGATTGTTTGGTTCTTCCTTAAGACATTTGTGGTTATTTTGTTTTTTATCTTGTTGCGCGCGGCTATTCCAAGGCCCCGATACGATCAGCTTATGTCCTTAGGTTGGAAGGTGATGTTGCCCATCACACTCATCAATTTGATGCTTACAGGTGCCATTGCGTTGTGGCAGAGCGGTGGCATGCCATGAAATTCACCCTTCAAACACACGTGGGGGTACGTTGATGTTGGCGTTGTTAGAATCCTTGAGAAGCCAATTGGTAACGATGGGACGCGTTCTGGGCCATACCTTTACCCGTTCCGAGACGGTGCAGTACCCCGAACAAAAACCCTATTTGGCGCCGCGCTATCGTGGACGCATCGTTCTAACTAAAGATCCAGACGGCGAGGAGCGCTGCGTTGCCTGCAACTTGTGTGCGGTGGCCTGCCCGGTCGGTTGTATCGCATTACAACAAGGTGTTAACGACGATGGTCGTTGGCATGCTGAATTTTTTCGAATCAACTTTTCGCGCTGCATTATGTGCGGTATGTGTGAGGAGGCTTGCCCAACCTACGCTATACAGTTAACCCCCGATTTTGAGATGTGCGAATACGAACGCACTAGTCTTGTCTACGAGAAAGAGCATCTTCTAATCGATGGGCCAGGTAAGTATCACGACTATAATTTCTATCGAGTGTCGGGTCTGGAAATTGCGGGGAAGCAAAAGGGCCAAGCACAAAACGAGGCCGAACCCATCAACGTCAAGAGTCTGCTGCCATGATGGGGGTGCTGTTTTATGTGGCAGCTGTCATTACGGTAGTGGCGGCGATCATGGCCATGACGCGCAGTAATGCTGCCCACGGATTGATTTTTCTTATCGTCACCCTGCTGGGCATCGCCGTATTGTTCTTCTTGTTGGGCGCACCCTTTGCCGCAGCCTTGGAAATAGTCGTCTATGCCGGCGCAATTATGGTGTTGTTTGTCTTTGTCATCATGATGCTCAACCTCGGTGAGCAGGCAAGGGCGCGAGAGCAGTCTTTATTGGCGTTTCGCTATTGGCTGCTGCCTTCGATGATGGCGGGCGTTTTGTTGGTCGAGTTGTTGTTGGTATTCAACCGTGGCCTTCACCCTATGGCTGTCGAGACGGTTACGCCCAAGGCAGTCGCTTTATCCCTGTTCGGCCCTTACATCTTGGGCGTTGAGTTGGCCTCCATGCTGTTATTGGCGGGCTTGGTCGGGGCTTACCACCTGGGCCGTGATTTCCTCACTAAAGACAGAGGGCGATCCCAATGACAGCTGCTATGGCGGTACCTATGGAGCACGCTCTAGTCGTTGCGGGATTACTATTTTGCGTGGGTTTGTTCGGACTCATGCTGCGCCGCAATATCATTTTTATGCTGATGGCGCTTGAGCTCATGCTCAACGGCGCTGCACTCGCTTTCATTGCCGCCGGCGCGCGCTGGGGTAATGCCGATGGGCAGGTGATGTTTCTATTCATTCTTACCATCGCAGCCGCCGAAGTGTCCGTGGGTTTGGGTTTGGTGCTGCAGATGCGACGACAGATCCGGTCCTTGGATATGAATGATGCATCGCGGCTTAGGGGGTAGGTGGCTATGCTATCGCAACTGATTCTGGTGCCTACTTTTCCGCTGTTGAGTGCCACATTACTCCTATTAGTGGGACGCCAGATGCCACGACCGCTGGTGACCCTGCTAGGAGTGGGCAGTATTGGCGCTGCGGCTTTGACAGTGGTGCTGTTATTGCCCCAATGGTTGGCCAACCCTGAGCCCGTCACTGTCCTGTTATGGCAGTGGTTTGCCGTGGCCAATTTTTCCATTGATGTGGCGTTGTATCTCGATCAGCTATCCATCATCTGGCTGTGTACCATCACTGGCATCGGTTTTCTCATTCACCTGTATTCAAGCGAGTACATGGCTGGCGATTCCGACTACGCTCGCTACTTTGCCTATTTGAATCTGTTTGTGGCATCGATGTTGGTGCTGGTGCTCGCCGACAATTTGCTGCTGCTGTTTCTTGGCTGGGAAGGGGTCGGTTTGTGCAGCTATTTGCTGATTGGCTTCTGGTATCAGGACAGCACGAATGGTGCGGCGGCACGCAAGGCGTTTGTGGTGACGCGAGCCGGTGATGCAGCAATGGCGCTGGGGCTGTTTTTGCTTGTCGCCGAATTGAATACTTTAGATATCAAAGCGGTCACAGGGGCTGCCCAGGCACAATGGTCGGCGGGGTCTACGCTACCGACACTCGCCTGTGCATTGCTTTTTATCGGTGCGGTGGGTAAATCTGCGCAATTGCCGTTACAGACATGGTTACCGGACGCAATGGCGGGCCCGACCCCGGTTAGCGCGTTGATTCACGCAGCCACCATGGTGACGGCCGGCATCTACTTGCTTGCACGGCTAAACGGTTTGTTCGTGCTGGCACCGGATGTCATGACGGTGATTGCATGGGTCGGTGTTACAACGGCGTTGATGGCCGCGTTCGCAGCACTGACCCAATTTGATATCAAGCGAATACTGGCGTATTCCACCATCAGTCAACTGGGTTATATGTTTTTAGCCCTGGGTATTGGTGCGTGGGACGCTGGTGTCATGCACATGATGACCCACGCTTTTTTTAAGGCACTGTTATTCCTTGCTGCCGGCGCTGTGATTGCCTGTTTGCACCATGAACAGGACATTCGGCGCATGGGAGGTCTACGGCGTACATTAGTGATTCCATTTTGGAGTTTTCTCATTGGCTCAGCCGCCTTGGCAGCTTTGCCTTTCACTGCTGGGTTTGCCAGTAAAGACCTCATATTGCTCATGGCGTGGGCCTCTGGCGAGCAGGGTAAATGGTTGTGGAGTTTGGCGGCCTTGGGTGCGTTGATTACCGCGTTATATAGCTTCAAGTTAATCTTTGTGGTCTTCTTTGGCGTACCCAAGACAGAGCCGAACCATCAGCCCGGCTGGCGCATGTCGATTCCCCTCACGATATTAGCTGCGCTATCTATTGGCGGGGGCCTCATTGCTTTGCCGTTACGTGATGTGTTGCCGCTACCCAATTACGAGGCTGAACACGGCCTGGTGGCATGGATCTCCGCTGCCATCCCTATCGCGGGCGTTATCGCCGCTTTTGTGTTGTTCCAACGCAATGGCATTGCATCAATCGCAGCAGTTCGCTCCAACCTAGGGCATTGGTTGGCGGCATTTTGGCGTTCTGGTTGGGGCATGGACACCCTTTATGACCGGTTGCTGGTTCAGCCCTATAAGAGGTTGGCACACTGGTGGCGTCATGAGCCGGTGGATGTCGCTGTGCGTCTGATTATGTGGGTGGTCAGTCGTTCCCATTGGACAGTCGCCGCAACCCAGAATGGTCAGCTCGCTCGCTATGTCACTGTTATGGTGCTCGGACTGATTCTTATGTTGGCGCTAGTGGTGAGGACTCCAACATGAGCCAACTGATACTCATACTTCTTCTCGGCGGGGCAGTCGCCGGCTGGTCAGAGCGTTTAGGTCGGCAGTTCCCACCTTGCGTTGCCCTCATCGTATTGTCAGCGGCAAGTCTGGAGTTTCTAAGCAGTGTGGCGCCAGTGCTTGACCAAGCCACGGGGACCGCTCAGGTGACATGGTTGCTTGAAGAGCGGACAGAGTGGATCTCTCGCTTCGGCATTGGATTCCATCTGGCTATGGATGGGATGAGTGTATTGCTGGTGGCACTTACGCTGCTGCTTGGTTGCGTTGCAGTTGTTTCCTCCTGGAATGAAATACAGCACAAACCCGGTTTCTTTCAGGCGAATTTACTGTGGACCTTGGCGGGCACCGTGGGTGTTTTTCTGGCCATTGATCTGTTCTTATTTTTTGTGTTTTGGGAAGTGATGTTGGTACCCATGTACCTGCTCATCGCAATTTGGGGGCATGAAGATCGCGCTCGTGCTGCGCTGAAGTTCTTCATCTTTACCCAGGCGAGTGGCTTATTGATGCTGTTGGCTATTCTGGTCACCGCAGTTGCGTACCACCAACAGACCGGCGAGTGGAGTTTTTTATATACCGATTGGTTGCAACATCCTCTAACGGGTTCTTTGGCCACGTGGGCGTTCTTCGGATTCCTGCTGGCGTTTCTCGTGAAGTTGCCCGCGTTCCCTGTGCACAGTTGGTTGCCCGATGCACACACCCAAGCGCCCACGGCAGGCAGTGTTATTTTGGCCGGGGTTTTGCTGAAGACAGGCGCTTACGGCTTGTTGCGTTTTGGGGTGGCATTGTTCCCCGCTGCGGCACAGGATTACGCTGACGCGATGCTGATAGTGGGTGTGGCAGGCATTCTCTATGGTGCTGTACTCGCTTTGGGTCAAGAGGATTTCAAGCGTCTCGTGGCTTACAGCAGCGTCAGTCACATGGGTTTTGTGTTGTTGGGTATCTTTGCGTGGAATCCCATGGCCTGGTCGGGTGCCGTCTTGCAAATGGTGGCTCACGGTCTTAGCACTGCGGCGCTGTTCATGGTCGCCGGTGCCCTTCAGCAGCGTTTGCATAGCCGTCAATTTTCAGACATGGGCGGTCTTTGGAAAGCCATGCCACGCATGGGTGCTGTGGCCATGTTTTTTGTCATTGCATCGGTCGGTATGCCGGGGCTTGGCAACTTTATGGCCGAGTTTATGATCCTCGCGGGCTTATTTAAGGTTTGGCCACTACTCTGCGGTGTTGCGGCTGTGGCTTTAGTCACCGGTGCGGTCTATGGCTTGTGGCTTTTGCAGCGAGCTTTTCACGGGCCACTTGCGAGTACCTCGCAAAACTTGGTGGATCTTCACGCGCGGGATATGACAGCCTTTGCTGTATTGGCATTGGGCCTACTATGGCTAGGTCTGTATCCCCAGCCGTTTATTGATCTTATGACACCCACCTTAAACGCCATTGCCAAGTTGGCGGGGGGCTGAGGCTATGACGAGCACTATCTTCCATGGGCTTCTTCCCCTCATTGTATTGGGGGCCGCCATTGTCATTGTCATGCTACAAATTGCCTGGCGACGACACGCAGGCATAACACAGGGTTTGGCTCTGCTTGCGCTCATCATGGCGATGGTGGCCTTGAGCCCTTCTTGGGCTTTAGGCCATGTTGAGGCAACGCCCTTATTTGTTGTCGATGGACTATCGCGCCTTATTAGCCTGGTGTTACTGCTGGGCGCCCTCGTAACCCTTTTGCTGACAGATCGTTGGCTGCGGTGGCAAAACCTAGAGAGTGGGGAGTTCACTCTTTTGTTGTTGCTGGCTACGTTGGGCACCTTAGTGATGGTGCATGCCCAACATGCCGCGTCCTTCATATTGGGCTTAGAGCTTCTCGGGGTTTCTGTATACACGCTCATCGCTTATCCCCAGCGTCACGGGACATCGGTAGAGGGGGGACTTAAGTATTTGGTGTTGAGCTCCGCGTCGACGGGGATGCTGTTATTTGGTATGGCTTTAATTTACGCCGCTACGGGAGCTCTAGCGTTTGTCGAGGTGGGCAAACAATTAGCCGATGCCGACACGGTACTGACCTCGGCGGCAACCGTACTTGTGGTGGCGGGGGTGGCATTCAAACTGTCTTTGGTGCCTTTTCATATGTGGACGCCCGACGTTTACGAGGGCGCTCCGACGCCGGTCACTGGATTTTTGGCAACCGCTTCAAAGGTGGCACTCATCGCTGTGATTATTCGATGGTTTGCCGCGACCGGTCTTGGTGATGGTTCGGTGGTGAATACCGCCTTAAGTAGTCTAGCGATCGCATCCATGGTGATCGGCAATGTGCTTGCGCTTTATCAAGACAATTTGAAGCGGCTACTGGCCTATTCTTCCATCGCGCACATGGGTTATCTGTTGATTGCGCTGGTAATCTTCGGAGGTAGCTCAACTGGCGACTTGGCGGTACAGGCCGCTGTTTGGTATCTGCTTGCCTATACGGTAGCGACGCTTGCGGCTTTTGCGGCATTAACCTTGGTAGCGGGTGGTGGGAATGAGGCACCCGTGCGGCAAGATTTAGCCGGTTTGCTCTGGCGACGGCCAATACTCGGGCTACTTTTCATGGTGGCTCTGTTGTCGCTAGCCGGTGTGCCATTAACAGCCGGCTTCATGGGCAAGTTTTATCTGGTGACGGTTTCGGTAACCGCCCAGGCCTGGTATCTGCTAGCAGCGCTAGTCTTTGGGAGTGCAGTTTCTGTGTTCTACTATCTTCGACTGATCTATACCTTGGTCAGTAAAGACGATGCTGCGAGCACGGTGCAACTAGAAGTGCCTTGGCTCTCGGGGGTGGCAGTTGCTGGATTATTAGTCGGCATTTTAATGTTGGGCGTACTTCCGGGAGGTGTTGCGGCCTTATTGTCTCGCATTTTGTAACGTCATCAGCGTGGAGGGTTACCAATGCTGAAGGAGCTAGAACTGGGCCACTATATGGTGCCCAACCCAGTGGTGGTTAAACCCGATGCCAGTTTGTTTGAGGCTATGCGTTTAATCGAGGAAGGCAAAGTATCGGGGCTTTGCGTGGTCGATGACAGCGGTAAGTTAGTTGGCGTTTTGTCCGAGATGGATTGCCTTCGGGGTATTTTAAGTGCTGTCTATAATGATACGGGCATCGGCTATGTGAGTGATTTTATGACCGCTGACAACCTCATCGTTGCACATATACACGAGAGTATCGCGGACATTGCTTCAGATATGATGCGTATCAAACACCGCCGCAGACCGGTTGTGGATAGTCAAGGACGCCTAGTAGGGCAGATCACCATTCGGCAGATCTTGAAAGCTGTGAAAGGGTTTCGCGATAGAGCGGCGTAAAGTCGGCGATGACCGAATGCGCTGGGTCATGATCTGGCCTCAAGCTCTAAGCGAGCCTGAATTTTTTGGCTAGGGCGTGTTTAACACTGCGATACGCCCGCCTTTAAATGAACCCATGAACACCCGTCCATTAACCTCTTGCGCGACCGTGGCGGCGCCATATAACGATCCATCGTGCACAAAAATATCCCTAACCTTTTGACGGGTTGGGTCGTACTCAGTCACCGCAAATGGAATTTTCAAGTCTTCAGATGGCTGGGCTTGTAGGGCCTTGATCATCTGCCAAGAACTAGCTCTGTGCGACGCGATACGGATACGTCCGTCGCTTCCCCAACTCAAATTATCACCGTTAAGGACGGCAGCTTCGCCAAGGACGCTACCATCTAACGTATATTCTCTCACCAAACCGTCAATGTAGAGGTTGACAAAAAAGCTACTACCGTCAGGGCGAGCGATGATGCCATTGGGGTACCGCCCCTCGGTTCCTGGAATAATCGTCCAGCCGGACTCGGGTACCCAACGCCGCACATAACCGGTAGTAAAACCGACCAAGGCCTTCGCGATAGACCACAGTTCACTGCCATCAAATGGCGTGGTAGATACAAAACCGCCGCCCGGGAGTGCAGCGACATCATTTAGGCTTTCCGAACCCGGTGCCATGGCACAGCCACGCCAGATCACACCCTGTGGTCTTCCGCCTGCGTCTGTTAGCACCTCAAAAAACTCAACCGACTCCCGCTCGCCATGGTTTACCGCAAGTAACTGAAGTACACCGTCATCACGGTAGGCTAAATCGATGCCATGAAATGTCATTTGGGCGGGGTAATCTGTACAGGTCTCCTCACCCCACAACGCATCGCCTTTTACACTCTGGGCGGGGAATAACTCGCTCACAGCGAGTGTTTCTGAGTTAAGAGCCAACAAGCGCCCACCCAAAATCATCTCGCCCACCACCAAGGTTGTGTTGTCCGGTGCTAACTCAATGTCTTCGGGTGCCGTAAACCCACACACCAAGTCCATCTTTGCATTGCCGCCGCAGTCTCCTGCGGCAACAGATGAGTGGATCAGAAATAGACATAGCGCAAAGCCGAGTATTTTTATCATTGTGGTCTCCATATACCTTACCTATAACCCTAAGGTGTGCTCGCAGCTGGCCCGACAAATACCCTTCTCAAGGTGGCCCGAGGCGGATTTGACGACGCCATGCCCCTGAGACTTGCGACGGCTCACCAAATTTTCACCCGCTTTTCGGGTGGTAGGTAAAGTGCGTGCTCTTCAGTCACGTTGAAAGCGTCATACCACTCGGGCACATTGCGCACCGAACCGTTTGCGCGAAATTCTCCGGGTGAATGCGGATCGGTTGCGATCCTCGTTCGAAGTGATTCGTCTCGTTCTTTAATTCGCCAGATTTGTGCGAAACCAAGGAAAACTCGCTGCTCGCCGGTTAATCCATCGATGACGGGGGCAGGGTCATCTCCTAGCGA
>CAJXNM010000050.1 GCA_913057135.1 uncultured Halieaceae bacterium | reverse complement strand
CGGCCCGCTCCGCAGGGTCGCCAAACTCAATCATCAGTGTGGCTTTCCAGTTGCTGCCATCGGGAATGAGTGGGTTGTAAGCTGATAGTTCGTCTTCGATACCGTCCGATTCGAAGATCTTCTCAATGCGCAGCATTTCTTGAATTTGGTATCGGATGGTGGTGGTGTCTTCGAAGTACAGCCGCGCATTTTCACCCAGCGCCAACTGGCGAGTCTTCTTGTGTGCCATGACCTCTGAGCGGAATGCTTCACGTCGCTGGGCGTACTCTTCTAACGACCAGAGATCTTCACGGGTAAGCGGTTGTGCCATGGTTGTCTCCTTAATTAATTCAGGCCGTAGGCCATTCGAAGCAATGTCATTGGGTGCTCTGCCTTGTCCACATTTTGGGCAAGGTGAGCAATTTGCGTGCCCGCCATGGGGCAATCGGAGATGAAGTGATCGGGGTTCTGCTCATCTACTTTGCGCACCGTGGGTTTAGCAATTTTAACGGACTTGCCGCGGGTCTCTTTTTTAACCGCATAGGTGCCGTCGTGGCCTGAGCAGCGCTCGTGGGCAACCACGTTCGATTCCTGAATAAGGTTTAAGACATCGCGGGTTTTAAGACCAATATTCTGCACCCGCTGATGGCATGCCACCTGATAGGCCACATTGCCAATGGGCTGTTGGAACTCGGTATTCAAAAGCCCCGCTTTGTGTCGTAACCACAAGTACTCGAAGGGGTCATAAAATGCCTGCTGCACCTTGCGCACGTCTAAGTCATCGGGGTACATGAGTGGCAATTCCTGCTTGTACATGAGCACGCAGGAAGGGATGGGCGCAACCAGGTCATAGCCTTCGTCGACTAGCTTGGCGAGCACGGGAATATTCTTTTGCTTCAGGGCATCGACGGTGTCCAAATCGCCCAGTTCTAGTTTGGGCATACCGCAGCAGGCTTCCTTAGGCACCATGTCGATGTGAATGCCGTTGTGCTGGAACACCTTGATGAAGTCTTCGCCGATTTCAGGGCTGTTGTAGTTGCCATAGCAGGTGGCATATAGGGCTACCTTGCCTTTGGTTTCCCCTGCGGGTTCAGGGGTAATGGTTTTCACCAAGGACTTGGCGCGCTTGCGCAGCGTGTTGCTGTGAATGGGCGGTAGCGGCGCCTCATGGTGAATATCCATTTGGCTTTCCAGCACTTTGCGGAAGCCCTTGTTGTTGTTCAGCGCGTTGGCAGTGATATCAACCAGCGGTATGGCAGTCATGCCAAAGACCTTGTCGGTACTGGTGAGGGTGCGGTCACGGAAACTGGCGCCCTCGCGCTTAAATTTTTGCGCCTTCGCCTGCAGCATGAGGTGCGGGAAGTCCACATTGAAATCGTGGGGTGGTACGTAGGGGCACTTGGTCAAATAGCACAAGTCACATAGGTAACACTGGTCCACCACCTTCTGATAATCGGCCTTGTCGACACCGTCAACTTCGAAGGTTTCCGATTCATCAATAAGATCGAACAGGGTGGGGAACGAGTCACACAAGCTCACACAGCGTCGGCAGCCGTGGCAGATGTCATAAACCCGCTCTAGTTCCGCCTCTAGCTTGTCTTTATCCCAGTAATCGGGCGACTTCCAGTCGATAGGGTGGCGGGTTGGCGCTTCCAGGCTGCCTTCTCTCATGGCATGGGTCCCTGTGTCAGGTGATGTTGGGGTATTACTATGTGGCGTTGGTGGGGAAGTGAGTGACTCTTTCTTTCGGGCACAATTTTCGGGTAGGGAGCTTTTTTATTCGGTTCATTCAGCGTAAGCCTGACCCTGCACCAAAGAGAGCACGTTACCCGGCAAAGGGCCGGGTAACGACCGATGCCTAATTAGGCGTCGAGGTTGTCCAGCGTCTTCTGGAACTTGTTAGCGTGGCTACGCTCGGCTTTCGCCAGGGTTTCGAACCAGTCAGCGATTTCGTCGAAGCCTTCATCGCGTGCGGTCTTAGCCATACCGGGGTACATATCGGTGTACTCGTGGGTCTCGCCAGCAATTGACGCTTCCAAGTTCTTCTTGGTATCACCCATAGGCAGACCAGTGGCCGGATCGCCTACTGCTTCCAAGTACTCGAGGTGGCCGTGAGCGTGACCGGTCTCGCCTTCTGCCGTTGAGCGGAAGACGGCAGCAACGTCGTTGTAGCCTTCAACGTCCGCTTTAGAGGCGAAGTAGAGGTAACGACGGTTAGCTTGTGATTCGCCGGCAAAGGCGTCTTTCAGGTTCTGTTCGGTCTGGCTACCTTTCAGTTCCATGTTTTGTTCTCCGTTCTTGGGTGTGTACACAATTACAATGTCCACACGACATGTGTGGTCGGGTAATGATACTGACTAAAGGCGGATTCAGACTTGAGGAAATAACAAAAAATTCGATCGTATTTTTCGATGAGTGATAGGTTCTAGCGGACGATGACTGAATTAGGTCTAGCCCTAGCTCTAGTCCCTGCCGAAGTGAGATTCATTCCCGATATTGGTAATAAAAAACCCCGCGGCGGTGGCGACCGCGGCGGGGTACAAAATGCGTGAGAAATGACTAGTAAGTATTCATCGGCCTCTAGTCGTTCTTGAGCGGTTACTGATTAGCGCGATTTGCCACCAAGTCATCAACTACCGATGGGTCTGCAAGGGTAGAGGTATCACCCAAGCTGCCCAGTTCGTTCTCGGCAATCTTGCGAAGAATGCGGCGCATAATTTTGCCCGAACGGGTCTTAGGCAGACCTACCGCCCACTGGATGACATCGGGTTTGGCGATGGGGCCAATCTCTTGCACGCACAGTTTAATGAGCTCTTTCTTCAGCTCGTCAGTAGGCTCAACCCCGGCCATGGGGGTGACATAGGCATAGATACCCTGGCCTTTAATATCGTGGGGGAAGCCCACCACGGCGGCTTCGGCAATTTGTGGATGCTCATCGAGGGCATCTTCAATTTCCGCGGTTCCCATTCGGTGACCCGAAACGTTCAACACGTCATCGACCCGTCCGGTAATGCGGATGTAGCCGTCCTCGTCCCGTAGCGCACCGTCACCGGTAAAGTAGTAACCGTTGTAGGTGTTGAAGTAGGTGTCCAGCATACGCTGGTGATCACCGTATACAGTGCGGATTTGCCCCGGCCACGAGCGCTTTAGCACCAGGTAACCCTCGGCTGCGCCCTCAATCTCGTTGCCCTTTTCATCAAGTAGCGCAGGCTCTACTCCAAAGAAGGGGAAACTAGCGTGACAGGGCTTCAGCGTGTGTGCACCGGGTAGGGCGGTAATCATGATGCCGCCGGTTTCCGTCTGCCACCAGGTATCCACAATGGGGCATCGGCCTTCGCCTACCACGTTGTGATACCACTCCCAGGCTTCAAAATTGATAGGCTCACCCACCGAGCCCAGCACCCGCAGGCTCTTGCGCGAGTACTTCTTCACCAGGTCATCGCCCATGGCCAACAGGGCACGAATGGCCGTAGGGGCGGTGAAGAATGAGTTGACCTGATATTTGTCGACCACTTGCCAGAAGCGTCCGCCATCGGGGTAGGTCGGTACGCCCTCGAACATCAATGAAGTGGCACCGTTGGCGAGGGGGCCATACACAATGTAGGTGTGCCCGGTTACCCAGCCTACATCGGCGGTACACCACCAGGTTTCACCTTCTCGGTAATCGAACACGTATTTGAAGGTCATGGCCGCTTGCAACAGGTAGCCACCGGTGCAGTGCATGACCCCTTTGGGTTTGCCGGTAGAGCCCGAGGTGTAAAGGATGAACAGCGGGTCTTCCGCATCCATGCTTTCGGGTTCGCACTCGCTATCAGCGGCTGCGGTGGCTTCGTGATACCAAACGTCCCGGCCACTGGTCCAGGCCACATCGCCGCCGGTGCGCTGTACGACTATCACCGTATTAACACCGGGGCATTCATCCATTGCCTTGTCGACGTTGGCTTTCAATGGAATATGCTTTCCGCCGCGAACGCTTTCATCAGACGTGATCACTAACTTACAGTCGGCATCATTAATGCGGCTTTGCAGGGCCTCGGGTGAGAAGCCACCAAACACCACCGAGTGAATAGCACCGATACGGGCGCAGGCCAGCATGGCGTAGGACGCCTCGGGAATCATGGGCAGGTAAATACACACCCGATCGCCCTTCTTCACGCCACGGGCCCGCATGACGTTAGCTAGACGACACACCTTGTCTTTCAGTTCGGCGTAGCTGACTCGCAGGTCTTCTTCGGTGTTGTCACCTTCCCAAATAAAAGCGGTTTGATCGGCGCGCTCGGGTAAATGCCGATCGATACAATTCACCGATACATTCAGCTTGCCGCCCACAAACCAATTGGCTTTGCCTTGGCTGATGTCATTGTCGGTAACCTGATCCCACTCTTTATCCCAGGTCAGGAATTCTTTGGCGCGGGCCGACCAGAATGCGGCGGGGTCGTCGAGGGACTCTTTGTACCAGGTGTCATACAGCTCTTTGGAGATGTGCGCGTCGGCGAAGCTCGCGGGCACTGGGAAGGTTCCGTGGTCGGACATGGGCAAGACTCCGTGCTTTTATCGGAAAGTGTATGCCGATGGTAGAGATTGCCTGCCGATAATCAACGCTACCAAAGTCTACATTTGGTGGGCATTGATATGATCAATAGTCCTAGCTCGTTTAACCGCGGGTTATGGTAGCGTTAACGCTGCTGTTTGCTGGCGCTGGGGGGGACCACGCGAGCTATGACACCTACCGTGTTATTGATGATTGCGCTGGTTTACGTGACCGGCCTCTTTGCCGTGGCCAGTTATCAAGAGCGGCAGACCGAGCTGAGTCAAAGGGCGGCAAGCTTGGTCTATGCCCTTACCCTGGCTGTGTTTTGCTCCAGCTGGACCTTCTATGGTGCGGTAGGGTCAATGGCCTCTAGCCCCTGGAGTCATACCCCCATTTATCTAGGGCCCATTCTGCTACTGGTGCTGTTCCGCCCCGTGGTGAGCCGCTTGGTGAAGATGGGGCACCGGCAAAAAGTCACCTCCATCGCCGACTTTTTGGGTGCCCGTTACGGTAAGCGGCGTGCCGTTGGCACGGTGGTGGCGCTCATTTGTTTGTTGGCGGTGCTACCCTATTTAGCGCTCCAGTTTCGGGCCCTGCAGCAAATTTGGACGGTTGTGAATACCGGCGAAGTACTGGCCCCCGATACCTCGTCCGACAACGTGACCCTACTGGTGGCGGTGGGGCTTGCGCTATTTGCTATTTTGTTTGGGGTGCGCCGCCTCGATGGCTCTGAGCGCCAGCGCGGACTGATGCATGCCATGGCGGTAGAGTCAGTGGTAAAGCTGCTGGCCTTCGCCGGTATAGCGGTACTGGCGCTTCAGTGGTTGGGCTCTACGCCACAGGGTTTAGCGGCAATTCCCTCGTTATCTAGCGCTTCCCTAAACGCTAATTTTGCGGCAGAGCTATTGGTGAGTGCCCTGGCCATATTGTGCTTACCCAGGCAGTTCCATGTGATGGTGGTCGAGGTTGAAAACATTGGTCATACCCGCATGGCCCGTTGGTTCTTTCCGGGGTATTTACTGTTGTTCTTGGTATTGGCGGTGCCCATCTCGGCGGCGGGGGCACTGCTGTTCGCTGGGGATGCCACGGTGTCCGCAGACACCTATGTGCAAGTATTACCCATGGCCTTGGGCAGTGGTTGGGGCGTGGCCGCAGCGTTTCTTGGGGGTATTTCCGCAGCCACGGGTATGGTGCTGGTGGCCACGGTGTCCGTGTCTATTATGGTGACTAATGAGTTGGTGACACCGCTTATTTATCGGGTGTCCATGGCTCGATCGCGCGTGTTGCTGAACTTGGGCTCGCTGTTGCGTCGGTCTCGGCAAATCACGGTTTTTGTCATTTCCATTGGTGCCTGGCTATTGGCCGCCGGTATGTCGTCATTACCGGGTTTAAGTCAAATTGGATTTTTGTCGTTTGTGGGCTCCGCCCAGTTGGCACCGGCATTATTGTTGGGGCTCTATTGGCAGCGCGCCCATGGGGTGGCGGTGCTGGTCGGCATGCTGGTGGGGGCGCTGTTATGGCTGGTTTATGGCATCTTGCCTCTCACCTTTTTGCCCGGCGAGCGCCTCAGTACGGCCCACCTAACCCTGCTCAGTTTGGGCTGTAATACCGCCCTGTGCGTGGTGTTAAGTTGGCTACTGCGCCCCAGCGCCGCCGATAGCCGTCAAGCCGATGTCTTTTTAAACGGAGAGTCAGCGGCTCAGCCTCTGGATGTCACCTTAAGCCCCATTCCTGTTATCCAGCTCGATCATCTAGTCGCTCCATTACTCACCGATATGGGCTTGCGCCGATTTTGGCGGGAACTCGAGACCGCTTACGGTCAGCGCCTGTTACCCGGTGACAGAGCACCTCAGTTTGTGGTGGCAGCGGCCGAGGCGGTGCTGGCCAATGCGGTGGGTGCTACCTCCGCCAGGCAAATTGTTAGGCGCCTGGCATCCGAGCGCCAATTAGAGCTGCGCGATCTAACCGGGCTTCTGGGCAATACCCAGCAGGGCTACGGCTTTAATCGTGAGTCCCTCGAGGCGGCGGTAGAGAACCTGTCCCACGGGGTCTCGGTCATTGATGCGGACCTGCGCTTGCTGGCCTGGAATAGCCGCTATGAACTGATGTTCGATTATCCGCCACGATTTTTATTTGTGGGATGTCCCATCGAGCGGGTGTACCGATTCAATGCTGAGCGGGGCATTCTGGCAAGCAGTAGCGATAACCCCGATGATGACGTGGAGCGCCGCCTGCAGTTCATGCGCGATGGCTCACCTCATCAGGTTGAGCGGGTTATGCCCGATGGGCGTGTGCTTGATATCCGCGGTAAGCCGATCCCCGGCGGGGGATTTGTGACCACCTATGTGGACATTACCGAGTACCGGGAGATGACCCAGCGTCTCACGGAAACCCAGCAAGAGCTGACTCAGCGCTTAGTGACCGGTGAGCAAACCCTAAGCGAGCGTAATGCGCGCCTGCGCGATGAAGTGCGTCGTCGATCGGAGGCAGAGAGCCAGTTGCGTACAGCTTTTACCAGTAAAGCGGAATTCATGGCGGCCACCAGCCACGATTTGTTACAGCCCATTAACGCCGCCAGATTATTGGCAGCAACACTGCGCCATCGCTTGCCGGAGATCGCCAACGATAATGCCGA
Source organism: uncultured Halieaceae bacterium (assembly GCA_913057135.1). GTDB lineage: Bacteria > Pseudomonadota > Gammaproteobacteria > Pseudomonadales > Halieaceae > Luminiphilus. The sequence continues at coordinate 10,729 of CAJXNM010000050.1, read as the reverse complement.
GCTTGGCGCGCTCTGGCAGCAGTTGGAGGTGGCGCTCGGGCGCAGTGAATCGATGATTGCCGAGCTGCGTGAAATGGCGCGGCTCGATGCGGGCAAACAAGCCTTTAACCCCGAGGTGTTCTCGGTGGCATCGCTGTTTCAAGAGTTAGAGGCCGAGTTCCAAAGCTTGGCGGCAAAACGGGGTTTGAGTTTCCGGGTTATGCGCACCCAAGCGTGGGTTTACGGGGATAGAAAGCTGACATTGCGCCTGCTCGAAAACCTACTCAGTAATGCGGTGAAGTACACCGATAGTGGTCGTGTGCTATTGGGGGTACGCCGACGGGCAGGGCGAGTGCAGTTCGTGGTGTGCGACACCGGACCCGGCATTGCAGAGGCCGATCAGGCGCGCATATTCCGCGAGTTCGAGCGTCTCGACCGCTCGCGGCACAACGATGCCGATGGTTTGGGTCTGGGTCTTTCCTTGGTGAATCGCTACGCTGGCCTGCTAGGCACCCACATCAGCCTGCACTCGGTCATCAACCGCGGTTCGGTGTTTGCCTTTGAGCTTGATCGAGCCAAGCCCCCTGTGGGTGCGGATGTCACCACCCCAGAGGCGAGAGAGGGTAGCCAGTCAGCGGGGCTCAAGGTTGCGGTGCTCGATAACGACCCGTCCCTGTTGGCGGGTATCACCGAAGTGTTGGTGGGTATGGGTATGAGCGCCCACGGCTACCGAACCCCCGAAGACTTGCTGGCAGCCATTGATAATGGGCTAGGCGCCCAATGCTTGGTCATTGATCAGCAGTTAGATGATGGTGCAACGGGCCTAGAAACAGCCCGTGCCTGCTCCGCCCGCGGCTGGCAACTTCCGGTGGTCATCATTAGCGCCGATGACAGTGCCCAGCTGCGCGCGGCGGTGCGCGATGAGGGCTTCCGCTTTATGGCGAAGCCACTGGAGTCCCATCGGCTGCGGGCGCTAATAGAGGCGTTGGTGAACCATGGGCATTAACCTGGCGGCGCATCATGATCTTCACTGGTCTCGGGCATTAGCTTGTTCAAAATAAGCACCGCTTGGGTTCTTGAGTTCACCCCTAGCTTTCGAAAGATCTCGGTGAGATGAGCTTTAATGGTGGCTTCTTTTACGCCCAGCTCCCAGGCAATCTGCTTGTTAAGCTGACCTTCAACCAGCATCGATGCCACACGGAATTGCTGGGCCGTCATGCTGGCGATGGCTTCGGCGGCGTCGAGCCCCGCTAAGGTTTCCCCTTTGCTCGCCACCGTTAAGTGGGGGTGCAGTCCACGCTCCCCCGAGAGCACTTGGCGTACGGTGGTTTCTATGTCATCGGCATCGGTCGATTTACTTAGGAAGGCCGCCGCACCGTGGTCGAGGGCGCGGCGCACGGTTTCTGGGTGGGTGTTGGCCGATACCACCACTACCGGTAGTCGTGGCCGCTGGGCGCGTACCCAGCTGAGGCTTGAGAACCCCACCGCACCGGGCATGTGTAAATCGAGTAGTAATAAATCGAGAGGAGCGTCGCGGCTAATCCGTGACTGTAAATCACTGACCGTGGCCAAGCGCTCAATAACAAAGTCACTGCTGCGGCTATTCAGCACACCCGCTAACGCTTGCCCAAACAGTGGGTGGTCATCGGCAATGCAGACGTTTAAAGCCATAGCAACGGGCATCCTACGTTCATTATTGTTGTGTTGCGCTAAGCGCTTTTACGCACTCGACTTTAGTCGAAATTAGCCCCAGATTTGACCAAAGTCTAGTGTGCCCCGGGTTTTTCACGCCGTATAACGAACCCCGGATAACACCATAAGCATATTTTTTGGGGGCACAATGATGAAACAACGAACCACTGCGTCACATCGCTCGGCACTGGCATTAGCTGTTGCGCTGACGCCTATTGCCGGCGCCTACGCCGACAATCACACCGACGATCGCATTGCCGCGCTCGAGCAACAGGTGCAAATGTTGAAAGAGATGCTGCAGTCGCAGCAGAATCAAATTCAGGTGACCACCGAGCGCCTGGATATCGATGAGAAAAAAATTGCCAGTAACACCGCCTCAGCCGATGAAGCGCACATGACCGCTGCTGGTACCAAACTGAGCTACGGCGGTTTTATTAAGGTCGACTCCATTGCCACCAGCTACAGCGAAGGCAAACCCAAGAATGGTCTGATTGAGGATTTCATGGTGCCCTCGCTCATACCCGTATCCGATGGCTCGGGCGAGAGCTATCAGGCCTATAACCTGCATGCCAAAACCTCGCGCTTCTTCTTAAAAACCGCCACCCAAACCGATGTGGGTACTATCTCGACCAATTTCGAGATGGACTTCGCCGTAGGCGGTCAGGGTAACGAGCGGGTATCGAATAGCTGGGCTAACCGTATGCGCCACGCTTACGTGAAGTGGCAGTACTCTGAAGACTCATCACTATTGGCAGGACAAACCTGGTCCACATTTTTTAACGTGGGTACGCTACCTGCAAACCTCGACTTCGTCGGTCCCGTAGGCACGATCTTCAACCGCCAGCCTATGATTCGTATCACCACGGGGCCTTGGATGTTCGCGGTTGAAAATCCACGCACGCGTTTGAATGGCGAGCCCCACGACGATTTCTCTGAGGGTATTCCCGATTTGGTGGCCCGCTACAACGGCAAAAACGGCGGCTTGGCTTGGTCATTGGCGGGTATTGCCCGTCAGCTTACCTACGATAACGGCACCACCGACGACTCGGTGGCGGGCTATGGTCTGAGCTTGTCGGGTAAGTACGTCATGGGCGCTGCGGATATCCGCTTCGGTGCCAACTACGGTGATGCGCTGGGCCGTTACTTGGGTATTAACGCCTTCAACGATGGCTACATTGCGAACGACGGTAGCATTGAAACCTTCGATCAGATGGGTGCCTTTGTGGCCTATCGTCGCAGCTTCTCCGATCAGTGGAGTGGCGGTGTGACCCTGTCTATGGCCGAAGCCGATAACCCTTCCATCGCGGAATACGCGGCGGCGCCAACCTTGGCTAAGAGTTACCAAACCGGGCATGTCAATTTAATTTGGAGCCCCACGAAAAAGATGAGCATCGGCGGTGAGTTGGTTTACGGTACCAAAGAGCTCGAGAACGGCAACGACGGCTCGATGACACGTCTGCAAATGACGGTGAAGTACGGCATCTAATAGCGTTAATGTCATAAACAAAGGAGGACAGTTATGTCTCACCTGTCAGAAAAAAGCGCCCAGGAATACTGGCGTCGCAATAAGGCCTTAATGGTCAAACTCGGCATTATCTGGTTCATCGTCAGTTACGGCTGCGGCATCTTGCTGGTCGATGTGCTCAACCAGATTCAGATTGGGGGTTATAAGTTGGGCTTTTGGTTTGCCCAGCAGGGTGCCATCTACACCTTCATCGGGCTGATTTTTTATTACACCCGTGCCATGCACAAACTCGATAAAGAGTTCAATGTAGAGGAGCAGGACTAATGGATCTGGCGTTCATCACCTACATTGTGGTTGGCTTTACCTTCGCTATCTACATTGGCATTGCCATTTGGGCGCGCGCAGGCTCGACCAAAGAGTTCTATGTGGCGGGTGGCGGTGTTCACCCGGTAGCAAACGGTATGGCCACTGCGGCCGACTGGATGTCGGCGGCATCCTTCATCGGCATGGCCGGTCTCATTGCTTTTATGGGCTATGGCGGTTCGGTCTTCCTTATGGGTTGGACCGGCGGCTACGTGATTTTGGCTATGTTGTTGGCCCCTTATCTGCGTAAGTACGGCAAGTTCACGGTGCCCGAGTTCATCGGTGACCGGTTTTACTCCGATACCGCGCGCATCGTGGCGGTTATTTGCCTCATCATTTGCTCGGTCACCTACGTGATTGGTCAGATGAAAGGGATTGGCGTGGCGTTCTCGCGCTTTTTAGAGACCGACTACGAGACGGGTCTCTATACCGGCATGATCATCGTGTTCTTCTACGCGGTGCTTGGGGGTATGAAAGGCATTACCTACACCCAGATTGCCCAGTACTGCGTGTTGATTTTGGCCTACACCATTCCGGCAATTTTCATTAGCTTGCAGTTAACGGGTAACCCACTGCCACAACTTGGCTTGGGCAGTACCCTGGTAGGCACCGATACCTACCTGCTCGACAAACTGGACCAAACCGTACAGATGTTGGGTTTTGCCGAGTACACCACCAACACGCGTATCAGCACACTGAACATGTTTGCTTACACCGCGTCGTTGATGATTGGTACGGCGGGTTTGCCCCACGTCATCATCCGCTTCTTCACCGTACCCAAGGTGAAAGATGCCCGCAGCTCGGCAGGCTGGGCACTGGTGTTCATTGCTATTTTGTACACCACGGCACCTGCGGTCGCCGGCATGGCACGACTCAACATTATGCAGACCATCGAGCCTAGCCCTGGTGAGTACCTGAAGATCGATGAGCGTCCAGAATGGTTCCGTAACTGGGAAACCACCGGTCTTCTAGAAATTGAAGACAAGAACGGTGACGGTCGTATTCAGTACAGCGCCGATCCTGAAACCAACGAGTTGGTGAAGTTAGACCGAGATATTCTGGTGCTGGCTAACCCTGAAATTGCCCAACTGCCTAATTGGGTGATTGCACTCGTGGCAGCGGGTGGTTTGGCGGCGGCATTGTCCACTGCAGCAGGCTTATTGTTGGCGATCTCATCGGCGATCTCCCACGATCTGCTCAAGAGCACCTTTATGCCAAACATCAGCGAGAAAGCCGAGCTCAATGCGTCCCGGGGCGCTATGGCCCTGGCCATTGCCGGGGCGGGTTATTTGGGCCTGCATCCCCCGGGCTTCGCAGCAGGTACTGTGGCACTGGCCTTTGGTCTGGCGGCATCGTCGATCTTCCCGGCACTGATGATGGGTATCTTCTCTCAGAAAGTGACCCGTGAAGGTGCCGTGGCGGGCATGCTGTGTGGTATCGGCATGACCCTGTTCTACGTGTTCCAGCATAAGGGCATTATGTTCGTTGCCGATTGGACCTACCTAGAGGGTCTGGGCAGCAACTGGTTCCTGGGTATTGAGCCCAATGCCTTCGGTGTGGTGGGTGCGATTGTGAACTTTGCGGTAGCCCTTGCCGTGAGCAAAGTGACCGCAGAGCCCCCAGAGCGCATTCAGGATCTGGTGGAGGACATCCGTGTTCCCATGGGTTCCGATGTGGCACACGCTCACCACTGAGTGATAGAGATGGGCTCCAGCTGGAGCCCTGTATTTTGGGGGCGATAGCCCCCTTTTTTGTGGGTGCTGTGCAGTTGCCCATTGAGTCCATTGGGGTGACTTCGTCGATGCCAGTTCCCACTGTTCGTGCAGTGTCTGTGTATCGACCCCAACCCTTTGGGTTTTTTGGTACTGGTAGTTAGAGAGTAGTTCAACACCACCGTTGTTGCAGGTTCTGTTGTTGTGGGTTTTATTATAGTAAGCGCTGTCGGATTACACTGCTCAACGCCAATTCAAGGATGTTAAAACTATGTCGTTAGTCACTGCGATGAAGAGCCGTCATGTGGTGGTGGCGTTATTGGTGGCGCCATTATTGGCGGTATTTGCCTGGTTTGCGGTGGGCTGGATGGCGGGCGATACCCCGGAAACCGCCCAGCCTGCGCAAGCGGGCGCCGATTACCCGCTTATTGAGCGCTCCGGTTGCCGATACGCTGGAGGCGAATGTCGTCTGGAAAATGCCGATGTGAAATGGGTGGTATCGGTTGACCATAACCATGTGGTCACGGTGCGGTCAGTAATACCCCTCGATGCCCTGATGGTAGGTCTGCGCTCACAGCCATCGGTGCCGCCGGTAGCGGCTGCTGTTGGGGAAGATCAGGCTGGTCAGAGTCAGACCAGTGCAGCACAAATTTGGCGTGTGCGTTTGACCCAGGCACCCGATAGTAGTGATGCCCTGCGTCTGGTGGCTACCGCCGGCGGTGCGCGCTATTACGGGGAAGCCTCGTTAACCTTCACAGATCCAGCTGAAGATTATCAATAAGCCGGGTTTTACCCAGTTTCGCTGCAGCAAAAATCGCCAACTGTTGAGTGTCGACACCCGCGAGCGCAAGGGTAGAGCGGCAGCGAATCTCTAAATAGTCAGGATCGAAGCCGTGGCTTTTCAGTTGTGCGCTGTGATGCTGGCAGAGGTCGCTATAGCGGCGCTCGCCGTTGGTAATAGCGTTACCCATAGCAATCAGGGTCTGACGTAAGCCCGGTGCAATGGCGCGCTCTTCACTCGTTAAGTAGCCATTTCGTGAACTAAGCGCTAATCCGTCATCGGCTCTTGCTGTGGCTACCCCTTCAATGGCCACCGGCAAGGCCAAATCGCGCACCATTTTTTTGATGATGAGCAGCTGTTGCAGGTCTTTCTCGCCAAACACTGCCACCGTGGGTGCCACTAAGTTGAATAACTTACACACCACCGATGTGACCCCATCGAAGTGACCGGGCCGGCTAGCACCGCACAGGACATTGGTCAGTCCGGGCACCGACACCTTGGTGTGTGCCGCAACACCCTCGGGATAAATGTGCTCGGGCTGGGGGGTAAAGACCAGCGCAACCCCCGCCGCCTTCAGTCGCGCTAGGTCGGCATCGAGGGTTCGTGGGTAGGCGTCGAGATCTTCGTTTGGACCAAACTGCATGGGGTTCACAAAAATCGATACCACCACTCGATCGGCAAGGGCCGCCGCTCGGTGCACCAGCGACAGATGCCCTGCGTGTAAATTGCCCATGGTGGGCACAAACCCAATGGTTTGTCCGGCGTTGCGATAGCCCTGCAGGGTTTCTCGCAGGCTAGTAGGGTCGGTGACAATATCCATGGCGGTCAGTCTCGGAAGAGGGCGGTGCGGAGTCCAGCTCTACACAGTCTGTCTGCACTTAGTCTGCTTGTGCGCAGCCTACGTCTGGTTGCGCGTGGGCTAGTTATAGGTGTGCTCGTCTCGGGGGTAGCGTCCACTCTTCACCGCATCAACAAAGGCGCTGAGTGATTCCTGTACCGAGCCGTTGTTCTCCATAAAGTTTTCGACAAACTTGGCCGGATGCTCACTTAAGCCAAGCAAATCGTGCAGTACCAGTACTTGCGCATCGGTACCGCCGCCGGCACCAATGCCAATCACTGGGATATCGAGCTTGCGGGTAATGTCGGCGGCTAATGGCGCAGGGATACACTCAAGCACCAACAGACTGGCGCCGGCATCTTGAATTTCCACCGCATCGGCCAAAATCGATTTGGCCTCTTTCGGGGTACGACCCTGTACCCGATAACCCCCAAACACGTTCACCGATTGCGGGGTTAGACCTAAGTGGGCACAGACGGGTACGCCGCGCTCAACCAGCATTTCTATGGTGTCGCTAAGCCAAATGCCGCCCTCGAGCTTTACCATTTGAGCACCGGCCTGCATCAGCGCCATGCCCGAACGCAGAGCGTTTTCAGGGGTGTCGTAGCTCATAAAAGGCATGTCGGCCACAATAAGCGAGTGGGGTTTGGCGCGGCTTACACAGGCGGTGTGATAAGCCATATCGTCAATGGACACCGGTACTGTGGTGTCATGACCCTGTAACACCATACCCAGAGAATCACCCACAAGAATCGTCTCGGCGCCCGCTTCACTGACTAGGCGCGCAAACGTGGCGTCGTAGGCGGTGATCATCACAAACTTCTCGCCCGCGGCTTTCATCTTGTTTAGCGTGCTAATTGTTACGCGTTTACTCATGCCCGCCCCTAATGTTGGTCGTTAGGTAACAAATTGCCTCAAGGGCGCGAAGGTTAACCGAAGAAGGTGGGGTTGAAATAGTGTTTTCCGTTTTTGATGTCTAGCAGGTAGTCCACCAAGGCGTGGAAATCTCTGTCACCGTTAGCCAAGTCCAAGTCATTTGCATTCACAATAAGCAACGGTGCGGCGTCATAGTAAAGGAAAAATTCACTGTACACCTCATTCAGTTGTTCAAGATAGCCGCGCTGAATACCCTGTTCTGGGGCCAGTCCACGACGCTCTATACGCTCTAACAACCGCTCGGGTGCGGCCTGCAAATAAATCACCAAGTCGGGTGTCGGGCTGTCGACAATGGTTTGCTTGTACACCTTTTGGTAGAGCGAGTATTCATCGGCATCGAGATTGATACGCGCGAACAGCGGATCCTTCTCAATCATAAAGTCCGAGACCCAGGCACTGGCAAACAGGTCGTTTTGCCGCAAAGACGCCAGCTTCTGCGCCCGTTGAAACAAAAAGAACAGCTGCGTCGCCAGCGCCACCTGACGCGGGTTCTCGTAGAACTTGGTGAGAAATGGGTTGTCGTAGGCCTCTTCCAGCATCACCTCGTGACCAAATGCCTCGGCCAAGCGATGGGTCAAGGTGGTTTTGCCGACGCCGATGGGCCCCTCCACAGCAATGTGGTGAGGTGGCCGGCGTCCCTTCAAGGGTAGTTCAGAGGTCATTGGATGTTCAGAGCTAAATGGAGGTTCAGGGGCCATAGGGTTTTCGCTCATGCTATGACAGCAGGCGATGTTGTACCCGTTGCACTGAGTTTTTGTCACACTGCTGCCACAGCCTAGCCAGCGGCGTCCCGTTGGGTAGTGTGAAGTGCTCGGGGGTGATATCCATGAGGGGGCCAAGCACGAAGGCCCGTTGCTCAAGACCCTTGTGGGGCACGGTTAACGCGTCTTCGCTAATGCACTCATCCCCAAATAGCAAAATATCTAAATCGATTAGGCGCTCGCCCCAGCGCCGTGTGGTGACTCGGCCCATGTCGGCTTCAATGCCTTTCAGTGCTGTTAGTAAAGCGTGGGCGCTGAGCTCTGTCCTTAGGTGCGCACAGGCATTCAGATAGTCCGGTTGATCTTGGGGCCCCAGTGGCCTCGAGCCATACACCCCCGATGTGGCCACTAGCTGGCATTGGGGCAGGGCAGCCATGGCGTTCGCGGCCTGAGTCAGTTGCGCAAGGGGCTCACCTAAATTAGCCCCCAGACCTATCCAGCAATCGATCATGGATTGCGGCGCCGCCGGGGCCGTCGGTTACGCGCAGGCTTATCGTCTTTTACCGGCGCAGAGCCCACTAGTTCGGGGAATAAGGTTTGTTGTTCGGTCCAGAATGCCCCAGTGCCATCGAGCTTTTCCCCGGACTGCTCGCGCAGCAGTAATAAGTCGTAGGCCGCTCGAAAGCGCCGGTTGGCCAGTAACTCTTTGACCCGCTTCGGCTGACGTCTTTCTAATTTCGGTTGCAGCTCCCATATTTCCCGCATGGGAATGGAGAAACGCTTGGGAATGGCGGTGTGTAAACAGGCCGCCGCAGCCACCTGCTGACCGGCGCTGTTCATGGCCTGGGTGGGCGCATCACCTTGTCGAATCAGCGCGTTGCTTCGATCTTGGGCTGCAGGCCACAAAATAGCCGCTAACAGAAAAGCCGGGGTCACCGGGCGATTATCGCGCACCCGTTTATCGGTACTGCTCATAGCTAAAGACACCAATGCCTTGTAACGCTCCTGGGTCTCGATGAGTGGCGTGGGCTCGGGGAATAGGTACTGAAACAACTTGTGATGTAGTAGCAGCAGGAAGGTGCTGCGTGCGTACCCCGCCATAAACAACTTAAGGCTCTCATCGAACAAGCGGGCTGCTGGTATTTCCCCTAACAGTGGCGCACAGGTTTCGATGGCGTATTCGGTCTGGGTTTCGATATCAAACTGTAACTTGGCGGAAAAACGCACCACTCGAAGCATACGTACCGGGTCTTCACGGTAGCGGGTCGCCGGGTCACCGATAATACGCACAAGCCTTGCGGCAATGTCATCGGCCCCGTTCATTTGATCGAGCACACTTTCGGTGTCGGGGTCGTAGTACATGGCGTTAACGGTTAGGTCACGCCGAGCAGCATCTTCCTCGAGAGTGCCGTAGACATTGTCGCGCAGCAGTAGGCCTTTATCCGACTGTTTGCTGGTCGTGGGCTTTGCGTCATCGCTCTCGTGGTGACCCCTGAAGGTAGTAACCTCGATGATCTCTCGCCCTTGTCGTACGTGCACAATCTGAAAGCGGCGACCGATAATGCGTGCACTACGAAAAATGCCGCGCACCTGCTCGGGAGTGGCGTTAGTGGCAACGTCGAAATCTTTTGGGTGTCCCCCAAGCATTAGGTCTCGCACCGCGCCGCCGACGACGTAGGCGTCAAAGCCGGCTTTTTTTAGCTGGGACACTATGCTCACGGCAGAACTGTGAACAGATTTCGGATCGATCTGATGGGCGTCTTTGGCGATGACCCTCAAGGGGGAGCCTCTACTGTGGTCTCGGTGTCAAGAGTTTACTACCGCAGGCAAGGGTTGTGGGCATTTCAAGGATTAATCGAACCCACAAATAAATATGGGGAAGTCTCCTTCCCCACCCAGGTCCGTTATGACAATTTTTATTGTTCTTTGGCCACTTATTATTATTGCGACTCTGATTACATAGTTGCATGCACTGTGCCATCTATACTAAACCCATTTAAATCAATAATTTATGACTTTTCAGCGGCCAGCCAGCGGGTTTTGAGTGGCTATTTTGTTACCTTTTTTCCCTGCAAAGTGTTACCTGCATCACACTTTTCAAGCCTGTTTACGTTTCCCGGTTTTTTTTCTGGGCAAATTGAAGCGCTGACGTCGCTCCCACAGACATTTACGGCTAATGCCTAGCTTGTGGGCCAGCTCTGTTTCACTCATGGCGTCCTGGTGTTCCAGTACGAAGCGCTGGAAGTAGTCCTCTAGGGATAA
>CAJXNM010000049.1 GCA_913057135.1 uncultured Halieaceae bacterium | reverse complement strand
ACCACAATGACTCGCCAGACGTTCTGGTATCGTATTAAACTGTACGCCCGAAGGGCTGGCATCCAAACGCATCTGTCGCCCCACACTCTCCGCCATGCGTTCGCAACCCATTTGCTGAATCACGGTGCTGATCTGCGTGTGGTGCAAATGCTGCTCGGTCACAGCGACCTGTCGACAACGCAAATTTATACCCACGTGGCGCGCCAACGACTGCAGGATCTGCACGCTCGCCATCACCCGCGAGGTTAGCGTGGTACTGCTTTAGTGGTGCCACTTGCCAGCGGCTCAAGTCACTGACGGTGACGGAGAACAAAGTTATGACACGCCTCCAACGTTTTATTCAATGTGAGCGACAGCAGCTGAAGAACACGCCTGCTTGGCTGTGGCTTGTGGTGTTTTTTGTGGTGGTCGTTTTGGGTGCCGCAAAAGCAAACAGCGATGAGTTTGACCCCAAAACCGCCGATGCGGTGATCGCTAAGCTCACCGAGACCTTGGCGAAGAATGCGGGTATCGATGTACCTGTAGCGTCTGTAACGGCAACGGAAGCCCAGGGGCTTCTCGAAGTAGTGCTTGAAAATGGTTTGACCTTGTACGTCGATGAATCGGCGAGTCATTTTGTCGTCGGTGATCTCTACGCTATTCGCGATACTGATCTGGTGAATCTTACTGAGCAAAAGCGCGAGACCGACCGCAAAGCACTTATCGATTCGGTGAATATCGAGGACATGATTGTGTTTTCCCCAGAGGGTGACGTTCGCGATTACATTATGGTGTTTACCGACGTGACTTGTTTTTATTGCCAGAAATTACACAAGGAAGTTGAAGCCCTCAATGACGCGGGCATCGAGGTGCGCTATCTGGCTTATCCACGTGCAGGTGTTGACTCGGATGGCGCCAAAAAGCTTGCCACTGCCTGGTGCGCTAAAGATCGTCAGGGCACCCTTACCAAGCTAAAGGCCGGTGCCGTGTTGCCGGTTAATACCTGTGACGAGAGCCCGGTGACGGCCCAATACGAGCTGGGCAGTCGTCTTGGGGTGCGAGGTACACCGGCCATTATCACCAGCGCGGGCGAGATGATTCCCGGCTACAAATCAGCAGATCAGCTTGAGCGGGTGCTTGGGCTTAACTAATCACGAGCGCAGAACTAGCCGCGCCTCAGATCAACTCGGAGCAGTGCCACGGTGAATCATAACTTTCAGCGTATTGAGCGATTACCGCCCTACGTTTTCAATATTATTGGCGAGCTCAAGTCGGCAGCGAGAGCCCGTGGCGAAGACATTATCGATTTCGGGATGGGTAATCCCGACCAGCCTACCCCGCGTCACATCGTCGACAAGCTGACGGACACCGTCCAGCGCGGTGATACCCACCGCTACTCCCAATCCAAGGGCATTCCTCGGTTGCGTAAAGCCATATGCGACTGGTACGACCGCCGATACGACGTGTCCCTCAATCCCAGTAAAGAAGCCATTGTGACCTTGGGTTCAAAGGAAGGCCTGGCGCATCTTGCGCTGGCGACCACCAGCACCGGTGATTCGATTTTAGTGCCCAATCCTTCCTACCCGATTCACCCCTACGGTTTCGTGATCTCCGGCGCCGATCTGCGCCATGTCCCCATGTCTGACGAGGAGACCTTTTTCGAACAGCTTGATCTGGCGATCCGAAATACTTACCCGAAACCCAAGATGTTGGTGCTCAATTTTCCATCAAACCCCACGGGACATTGTGTCGAGCTGCCTTTTTTTGAAAAAGTCGTTGCTGTGGCTAAAGAGCAGGGTATTTGGGTTGTGCACGATCTGGCCTATGCGGATCTGTGCTTCGATGGCTATGTGGCACCCAGTATTCTGCAGGTTCCCGGCGCCCGTGATGTGGCGGTCGAGTTTTTCACCTTATCGAAAAGCTACAACATGCCGGGTTGGCGCGTTGGCTTCTGTTGTGGCAACGAGGAGTTAATCGCTGCACTGACGCGCATCAAGTCCTATCTCGACTACGGTATTTTCACGCCGGTGCAGGTGGCAGCGATCACCGCACTAGAGGGCGATCAGCAGTGCGTTACGGATATCTGCAACATGTACCGACGTCGTCGCGACGTCCTGTGTCAAGGCCTCAATGATGCTGGCTGGTCAGTCACACCGCCAAAGGCCACTATGTTTGTATGGGCGCAAATTCCGGAACCTTTCCGGGATATGGGTTCTGTGGAATTCAGCAAGTTGCTTTTGCAAGAGGCGGGTGTGGCGGTGTCACCGGGTATCGGTTTTGGTGAATACGGTGAGGGTTTTGTGCGCTTTGGGCTGATTGAAAACGAGCATCGGACTCGTCAGGCGCTGCGGGGTATTAAACGGCTACTGCGTGATGGACCCTCAGGACAGCGGGGACATGAGTCATGAGTCAGCAAACGGTACACGTTGGACTGTGTGGTTTGGGAACAGTAGGCAGCGGTGTCGTTAACCTCTTTAACCGTAACGCTGGTGTAATCAATGCCCGCTGCGGAACCCGGCTCGAGTTGTCGCATATTGGCGCTCGAAGAGATAACCCCCATTGCGACACGGGTAGTTACGCCATAAGTCGAGATATCTTCGCTGTGGCGAACGACCCTAATATTGATGTTGTCATTGAGCTGATTGGTGGCACCGACACTGCCAAAACATTGGTTGAGACGGCATTGTCTCAAGGTAAACACGTGGTGACCGCCAACAAGGCGTTGATCGCGGCCTGTGGCAATGAGCTCATTGCATTGGCGGAACAAAAAGGCTGCTCATTGCAATTCGAAGCCGCTGTAGCAGGTGGTATCCCTGTTATAAAAACCCTTCGCGAGGCCCTTGCGGGCAATCAGATCGAAGGTTTGGCGGGCATTATCAATGGCACCGGCAACTTTATTCTCACCGAGATGGCCAGTGCCGGTCGTGCTTTTGACGACGTGTTGGCAGAAGCGCAAGCCCTAGGGTATGCAGAGGCTGATCCTACCTTCGATATTGATGGCACGGACGCTGCACATAAATTGGTGATCCTGGCGGCACTGGCCTTCGGCATGCCGCTGCAGCTCGATGCACCTTTTACAGAGGGCATCAATCGGGTGGCCCCCGAAGACCTTAAATTTGCCGAAGAACTGGGTTATCGCATCAAACACTTAGGCATTGCACGGCGACAAGGGGAGCGGGTGGACATGCGGGTGCACCCCACGCTTATTCCCGCCGATAAGCAAATCGCCAACGTCAATGGCGTGCTCAATTCGGTAATGATTTCAGCCGATGCGGTGGGTGAGCTGGTGTTGGTGGGCCCCGGTGCGGGTGCACTCCCGACAGCATCAGCGGTCATGGGCGACGTAACGGATATTGCCCGAGCGCTGGCAGCGGGTCACATACCACTAGCCCCGCCCCTGGGTGTTCCCCAAGCTGAGCTTGCGCAACTGGACATCGTGCCACGGGGCGAGGTAGAGACGAGCTGGTATCTGCGGCTCACGGTCGAGGACAAACCCGGTGTTATGGCCGACATTACGCGGCTACTGGGTGCGGAAGACATCAGTATTGAATCCTTATTACAGCGATCCCCCCAAACGGGTGTATCAGTGGCTCGGGTTGTCATCATTACCGATCAGGCCTCGGCAGAGCGGCTGGAGCGTGCTTTAACGGCTATTGAATGCCTTGATAGCGTTCAGGGGTCGGTCGCTAAACTTCGCGTGGAAGAATTTTAGGAGCCTATTGGTGGCAATTCGCTATATCAGTACCCGTGGTCTTGCACCAACGTTGAATTTTGAAGAGGTATTGCTCGCCGGTCTGGCCAGTGATGGTGGCCTTTACGTGCCCGATAGACTGCCACGTTTCACCCCTGAGCAGATCCGTGGCTTTCGCGGTATGCGCTATAACGAGCTTGCTTTTGAGATCTTAATGCCTTTCGTCGAGGGCAGTATCCCCTCAGCAGATCTACAAACCCTCATTGATGCAGCATACGCCGAATTCCTGCATGACGCGGTCGCACCACTGGTGCAGCTCGATCATAACCAGTGGGTGATGGAGCTGTTTCATGGACCAACCCTTGCCTTCAAGGATTTTGCGCTGCAACTACTGGGGCGCCTGTTGGATTACATGCTCGAGCGCCGTCAGCAGAAAGTGGTCATTATGGGCGCCACCTCGGGGGACACCGGCTCTGCGGCCATTGAGGGCTGTCGCCATTGCAAGAACATCGACATTTTTATTTTGTATCCCCACAACCGTGTGTCGGAGGTGCAGCGTCGCCAAATGACAACGGTGGCCGGTAGCAACATCCACAATCTGGCGATCGAGGGAAACTTCGACGATTGCCAAGCCATGGTGAAGGCCAGTTTTGTGGCGACGCCATTTTTACCCGAGCAACGCTCTTTGGTGGCCGTGAACTCCATTAACTGGGCGCGCATCATGGCGCAGATCGTCTATTACTTTTATGCGGCTCTTGCCCTGGGCGGTCCGGATAGAGCGGTGAATTTCTCGGTACCCACCGGTAATTTCGGTGATATTTTTGCAGGCTATTTAGCGCGCGGTATGGGGCTTCCCATCGACCAGCTGGTAATTGCCACCAATCGAAACGACGTGTTGCACCGATTGCTCACTACCGGCGAATACGCGCGCCAGTCTTTAGCCCAATCCCTGTCTCCCAGCATGGATATCACCGTATCGTCTAATTTTGAGCGCCTGATGTTTGACCTGTATCAGCGAGATGACACGGCGGTGCGGGAATTGATGGCGGCTTTCAATGACGGGGCCATCAATCTCAGTGACAGCGCCATGGCCACAGCCCGTGGGCTGTTCTCCAGTCAGTGCGTGTCCGATCACGATACCTGTGCTGAAATCCAGCGTGTGTGGCGTCAAAATGGCTACTTACTTGACCCCCATAGTGCTATCGGCACCCGGGCTGCCCTTGATTGCGCTCGCCATCAAGAGCAACCGATGGTCACCCTCGCTACAGCGCATCCGGCCAAGTTTCCCGCCGCAATCGCTGAAGCCGGCGTCGATACTGTCGCTGTATTACCCAGCCATTTAAGTGATCTGTTTGAGCGTACCGAGCGCTTTACGGTGCTGCCCAATGATCTTGATGTGGTGCAGCAGCATATGGCGTCGCACGTCACTGCCTAATGAGTCTTTCCTTACGCCGCAGAGATGCCCCCGTGCCACCGGCCATGGCGCGGGCTCCTATGCCACCGGTGCTACAAAGAATTTACGCCAATCGCGGGGTCCAACATCCCGATGAATTGAACCTTGCCTTGAACCAATTGGCGCCACCACAGCATTTGCGGGGTATTCAGGAAGCCGCAGCGCTCTTGGCCGATGCCATCGAGGGGGACGCTCGAGTTGTTATTGTTGGCGACTACGATGCTGACGGTGCAACCAGTTCGGCGCTGGCGGTTTCGGTGCTGCGCCAGATGGGGCTCAAGGAAGTGTCCCATTTGGTACCCAATCGTTTTGAGTTCGGTTACGGCTTGTCGCCCGAGATTGTTGTGCTCGCCGCCGAGCGACAACCGGATCTCATCGTCACCGTAGACAACGGTATTGCCAGTCACTCCGGTGTTCTCACCGCCCAAGGATTGGGTATTTCCGTCCTCATTACCGATCATCACCTGCCAGGGGCCGAACTACCGGCTGCGGATGTCATTGTGAATCCTAACCAGCCGGGTTGTCAGTTCCCGAGCAAATCCTTGGCCGGTGTCGGTGTCATGTTCTATGTACTGACAGCCCTGCGCGCCGAGTTGCGCAATCGCGGCTGGTTTGCCCAGACCGGTATAGAACCGCCTAACTTAGGGGATGCACTGGACCTGGTGGCCTTGGGTACCATCGCTGATGTGGTGCCCCTCGATCGCAATAATCGGATTCTGGTTGCCGCGGGTTTGGCCCGTATTCGAGCCGGAAGAGCTCGGCCAGGTATAGAGGCGTTGTTGGAAGTGGCCGGCTGTGATACCAGCCAAATCAGCAGCGCCGACTTAGGTTTTCGTTTGGGTCCGCGCTTGAATGCCGCTGGCCGACTCGATGATATTTCGGTTGGCATTGAATGCCTGTTGGCAACAAGCTCCCGCGAGGCGCGGCCACTGGCACAACGACTGCATGACTATAATCGAGAGCGCCGGGATATAGAGGCGCAAATGCAAGAGGATGCATTGGCTCAGTTGTCGGCGTTAGAGCCTGGAGACGTTGAGGCATCCTTTGGATTGGCACTTTATGATGCTGGATTCCACCAGGGTGTCGTAGGCATTCTTGCGGCCCGATTGCGGGAGCGCTATCACCGTCCGACGATTGTGTTTGCAGACAGTGGTGACGGTCAATTAAAGGGATCAGGGCGCTCCATACCCGGTGTTCACATTCGCGATGTTCTCGATAGAGTCGCTACCCAACACCCAGGTCTAGTGAGCAAGTTTGGGGGCCATGCGATGGCAGCAGGGCTGTCCATTGCTTATAGCGACTTAACGGCCTTTAGTCATGCCTTCGATCGCGCTGTGGCTGAGGCCCTTCGCCACGTTCCTCCCGAGGCGGTTATTGACACTGATGGTCAACTGTCCGCTGCGGACATGCATTTGGAGATGGCCGAGGCTTTGCGCCAAGGGGGGCCTTGGGGGCAGCAGTTCCCCGAGCCTGTTTTCGATGGCAGATTTCAACTACAGCAGCAGCGCCTAGTGAAAGAGCAGCACCTCAAAATGACCGTGGCCAGTGGCGGCGTGGTGTTTGATGCCATTGCTTTTAATGTCGATACGACCCTTTGGCCCAATGAGTCGGTGACCGAGGTGGATTTTGTGTATCGACTCGATATCAATGACTACCGAGGCGAGCGCCGCCTGCAACTCTTAGTAGAGGCCCTATCACCCGCCGCTTAACCCCATTGCTGGCGTGGGACGCTTGGCTCGGCTAGACTCCACGACCGATTTTCCAAACCGAGGACTCCCGTGGAAGTTGCCCCGCTGATGAACCAACTTAAGGATATCCGAGCGCGTACTGACGTGCTAAGGGGGTATCTTTGACTACGCTGAGAAGAAAGACAGGCTCGCCGAGGTCGAATTAGAACTTGCCGAGCCCTCTGTGTGGGACGACGCCGAGCGCGCGCAAGCGTTAGGGCGTGAGCGATCGGCTCTGGAGACAGTGGTCAAAACCATAGAGCAGCTTGACTCAGGCTACACCGACGCTGCTGACTTATTGGAGATGGCAGTAGCAGAAGACGATGAAGAGACGGCGGAGGCGGTAGGAAGCGATATTCAAGGCCTTATTAGTCAGCTTGAGATGCTGGAGTTTCGCCGTATGTTCTCCGGGGAAATGGACCCCAACAATGCCTTCCTCGATATTCAGGCGGGATCGGGGGGGACTGAGGCCCAGGATTGGGCCGAAATGTTGCTCCGCATGTATTTGCGTTGGGGCGAGGACAAGGGGTTCAGAACAACCTTGATGGAAGTATCGGCGGGTGAAGTGGCCGGTATTAAAAGTGCAACAGTACAATTCGAGGGCGAATACGCCTTCGGTTGGTTGCGCACGGAAACCGGTGTGCATCGATTGGTGCGAAAGTCTCCGTTCGACAGCGGTAATCGGCGTCACACGTCCTTTGCGTCGGTCTTCGTCTCTCCAGAGATTGACGACAATATCGAGATCGACATTAACCCCGCCGATCTTCGCGTCGACACTTATCGATCGTCGGGTGCGGGTGGCCAGCACGTTAACACCACCGATTCGGCTGTTCGTATTACACACGAGCCTAGCGGTGTGGTTGTGAGTTGCCAGACCGAGCGATCGCAGCATCAAAACAAAGACAATGCTATGAAGCAGTTGCGTGCAAAGTTATATGAGCTCGAGATTCAAAAGCGCAGCGCTGAAAAACAAGCGCAGGAAGATAACAAGGCGGATATCGGGTGGGGCAGTCAAATTCGCTCTTACGTGCTCGATGATGCCCGTATAAAAGATCTGCGAACCGGTGTTGAAACGCGCAATACCCAGAGCGTTTTGGACGGTAATCTCGATGCGTTCATTGAGGCGTCCTTAAAGAAAGGTCTCTAATGACTAAGTCAGGACCCGATACCCTAGAACCCGATACCCAGGCCTCGATACCCCAAGACCAGATACCCTAGGAATAGCCCCATGAGTGATGCGGACAACGCTACACCCACCGATGACAACAAATTGATTGCCGAGCGCCGCGCCAAACTGACAACGCTGCGTCAACAGGG
The DNA here is from genome assembly GCA_913057135.1 of uncultured Halieaceae bacterium. Taxonomy (GTDB): domain Bacteria; phylum Pseudomonadota; class Gammaproteobacteria; order Pseudomonadales; family Halieaceae; genus Luminiphilus. Next base: position 10,639 of record CAJXNM010000049.1, on the reverse strand, counting down.
GAATCCGTTCCCCAATGACTTTCGGCGCAGTGCGATGGCCGCTGATCTTCAGAATCGGTTCGGCGACGAGTCCAAGGAACACCTTGAGCAGGCCGATCAACATTTTGCGGTCGCGGGACGCTTGATTCGAAACAGGGGCGCGTTTTTATTGATACAAGATGGCTCGGCCACCATTCAGTTGTATATCAATCGAAAGGGGCTCAGTGAAGCCACCCTCGACGCGATTAAAAGTTGGGATTTGGGTGACATTGTGGCTGCCCAAGGGCCTTTGCATAAGAGCGGCAAGGGCGACCTTTATATCAATATGGTTGAGGCTCGACTGCTGACGAAAGCGCTGCGGCCACTGCCCGATAAATACCACGGCCTCGCGGATCAGGAGATGCGCTATCGACAGCGTTATGTCGATCTCATTGTGAATCCCGAGGCGCGGGAAGTGTTCCGAATCCGCTCGGCCACGATCCGTTTCATTCGTCAGTTTTTGGATGAGCGCGGCTTCATGGAGGTCGAGACGCCCATGTTACACCCCATTCCTGGGGGGGCTGCGGCTAAGCCGTTTGTGACCCACCACAACGCGCTCGACATGGATATGTATTTGCGCATAGCGCCTGAGTTGTATCTCAAGCGCTTAACAGTGGGGGGGTTTGAAAAGGTCTACGAGATCAACCGTAATTTCCGCAACGAGGGGCTATCGACCCGACATAATCCCGAGTTCACGATGATTGAGTTTTACTGGGCCTATGCCGATTATCGCGACGCCATGGACCTCACCGAAACCTTACTTCGAGAACTGACCCAGTCAGTACTCGGTAGTACTCAGTTAGATTACGGTGGCATCAGTATCGATTTTGCTGAGCCCTTCGAGCGGCTGACGGTGGTAGAGGCCATTCTCAAACACAACCCCCAGTTACATCTATCAGACATTGATAACCTCGAGAGTGCGAGTAGCGTGGCAGCTAAGCTTGGTATTGAAGTGCAGCCCAGTTGGGGACTTGGTAAGGTACAGATTGAGATTTTCGAAGAGACCGCTGAATCGAAATTAGCCCAACCCACGTTCATTACTGCCTATCCGACCGAAGTCTCGCCGCTGGCCCGTCGCAATGATGAGGATCCCTTCATCACTGATCGTTTTGAGTTCTTTGTCGGTGGCCGTGAGTTGGCTAATGGATTTAGCGAGCTCAATGACGCTGAGGATCAAGCGGAGCGATTCCTTGCTCAAGTGGCGGAAAAAGATGCGGGTGACGAAGAGGCCATGCACTTTGACGCCGACTACGTTCGCGCATTGGAGTATGGCATGCCGCCCACCGCCGGCGAGGGCATCGGTATCGATCGATTGGTGATGCTGCTCACTAACGCCCCCTCTATTCGTGATGTCTTATTGTTTCCCCACATGAGACCCGAGTGAGGATGTTTGATTTCGGCTGGTGGGCAGTATTGGGCAATGCTATCCTCCCCCAAACAGTTGTTGGGTAACCACGTGTTCAGGCAGACCTCTCCGATTGCATGGCTTCCGGTGCTCACCATTGCACTGTTGGTGGGTTGTGCGACGCAGCCAGAGCCAGAACCGCGGCCTGTTGTCGAGGTATTGCCGCCACAGCCGCTATCGCTTCCAGAGTCTACAGTGCAATCTCAGTCCTGTGACTGTCAGGAAATTGCGGCACAAAGTGTCAACGATTTTGATTTGGGTGTCAGAGCGTTGGCAGCGCGGGATTACCGGGCTGCGCAGGTGCTGTTTGAGCGCCATCGCCGTACGGGTACCCCTGAAGCCCAGCGAGAAGCGGATGTTGGCATCGCTTTTGTCGCACTGATGTCCGATGCCAAAGTGGCGCAAGGTCAAGGGAACAGCGACGGGGATTCTGTGGATGAACGGGCCGCTGTTATGGTGTTGGCGCTTGCCGCCGTAGAGACCCTCGAGCGGCGCATCGATGCACTGGATGCCCTGAATGAAGTGCTGTCCAAAGATCTTCGTAAACGAGAAGAAGCGCTTAAACGATTGCGCGATCTGACCCTTGGACAGCAGGAAGAGCCACGGTAAAGGTTGATCCCTCCCCGGGTGCACTGTCGAGGGTGATGTGCCCACCCAGCATCTCGCAAAACTGTTTCACGATAGCAAGCCCTAAACCCGTACCCCCATACTCTGTGCTGGTCGTAGACTCAGCTTGAATAAAAGCATCGAAAACGCGGCTCTGCTGTTCATCAGTCATACCAATACCGGTATCAGCGACCGATATACGTAGCTCATCGTCACGCCAATGGGCACTGACTTTGATGGTGCCGTTCTGAGTAAATTTACAGGCGTTGCTGAACAAGTTAGTCACGATTTGCTGAACCTTACCCGGGTCGCTATGGAGTTCAGGCATGTTGCTGTCGATATCCAGTTCAAGCTGATTGCTGTTTTGAGAGAGCAGGGGCGATAGCGAGTCACAGACCTGAAATACCAAAGCGGCGGGTTGGAACCACTCTGCTGTCACTAGCATCTTGCCCGTCTCTATTTTCGAGAGATCGAGGATGTCATTAATGAGACTTAGCAATTGGCGTCCCGAGAAAATGATGGTGCCAAGGTCGTGGTGGAACTGGTCACGATCGAGTTCACCGGGATCACCAATTTCATCTTGCAGCATTTCGCTATAACCGATGATGGCATTTAAGGGTGTCCGCAATTCGTGGGAGACATTGGCCAGGAACATCGATTTGGCCGCGTTGGCGGCATCGGCATTCGCCTTTGCGTCACGCACGTCTTCAATGGCACTCTGAAGCTTCGCTGACATATCGTTAAACGTACGCGCCAGATCGCCCATTTCCCCCGCATCTCGCCCAGCATCGATACGATGGGTGAGGTCACCTGAACCAAAACGTTGAACTCCCGTTTTTAGGCGAAGCAAGCTGGCGTTGGTACTTCTTATGAGGGCGATCACCAGCAACATGGTGACCGCGATGGTGGTTACAAAGCCAAATACGGTAATGCGATCTGTAATACTAATGGTTCGATCGATAGTGTTGGAGCGTTGTACTGCCAGAAATGCCTGCCGTTGATCGAGTTCCTGCAAGCGCTGGAAAGCGTCATTGTAGGTAGTTGCAGACTCCATATTGAGTACCACCGAGCGATTATTGTAATCACTGTAAAAGCTGCGCCAGTCGAGCAACAGTTTGCTGGCGCTGTCATGCAGTCGTCGGTAGTAGTCCTCTGTACCCTCACCCCCTAATGCCCCCAAGCGGCGTAAACGCTGCTCAATGGTATTGAGCTCCGCAAGGGCCACTTCACGCTCGTCTACACCCAAGGGGTCTTCGGTGGTCTCTCTCAAGGTAGCTAACACGAGCACCTGTTGACGGTTATCTTCCAAGCTTTGCTCTAGGTCGGTGATCAATTGCGCAGCATTTACCGCATCTCGGTAAGCAATGAGTGATTCCGAGCGTGCGAAACTGCCCCAGACGTGGGTGGCAACATTGACCGCGAACAGGGTCAGAATTCCCCCTGAGAACAGGTAGAGACGGGTCCTTAAACTAAGTGAACTGCGCCGCCACTTCACGGGGTTAACAACCGCTCGATTTTCTTGAGGAGATCGGGGAAGTCGATGGGCTTAGTGGCATAGTCATTACAACCGATAGACAGGGCATGTTCACGATCACTGTCCATCGCGTGCGCCGTTAATGCGATGATGGGAATGTTCGTAAGAGCCTCATCGGCGCGGGCCTCTTGGCAAGTTGTCCAGCCATCTTTTACCGGTAAGTTCATATCAAGAAGCACTAGGGCTGGCTGCTCGGTGCGCATTTTATCGAGGGCTTGAGCACCATCCCCTGCCGCAACGACCGTGTAGCCAGCCCGCGATAGCCGGCGGACTAACATGTCTCGGTTGATCTCGTTATCTTCCACCAACAGCAGCTTCGATGGTGTGGCAGTCACGAATCAATTCCCTCTATTGAATACACCGCAATCGTCTCGTTAATGCCCCGCACGCTCACGGCTCGACGATCGCCCACTTGGCATTGCACGCCAATGGCGTCAATGGTGCTTTGCGCCGCTAGAATCTCATTGGGTGCGGTAATATCTTCTATGCGCGATGTGACGTTCATGGCATGGCCCACAAAGCCGTATTTCGATCGTCGCTCAGAGCCTATGTTGCCCGCAACCACGGTTCCAGTATTCAGTGCGATCGCCATTTCCAAGGTGGGTAAACCATCCGCAAGATTCGCGGCATTAATAGCGTCCATGGCCTGTTGCATCTCGATGGCACAGCGCACTGCGCGCTCAGCGTCATTATCCCGGCGACGAGGCGCCCCGAAAACCGCTAGAACCGCATCGCCGAGGAACTCATCGATGGTTCCTTGATATGACAGGATGATGTCCGTCATGCGACCCAAATAACGATTGAGCAGCGTCACAACTTGCTGTGGCGGTAGGTGCTCGCTAAACGTGGTAAAGCCTCGAATATCAGACATCATGATAGTGACCTCCCGTAGGTCACCACCCAATTCTAATCCCTCGGGGCTCTCCAGTATCTCGTCGACAATATCGTCGGACAGGTAGCGGCCAAAGGTGCGCCGAATAAAACGCTCACGCCGCTCTAGCTGCTCGCGATATTGATCTTCACGGTCATGCCAGCGTTTGCGCTCGATACCCGCCGCGATACGCGCTTGTAACAAGACCGGGTTGAATGGCTTCAGCAAATAATCGTCGGCGCCCGCCTGAATGCAGGCAATGATTTGGTCCATGTCTTGCCGACCGCTGATCATGACCACTGGCGTTGCGCGCAGACGCTCGTTGTCTTTCAGTCGCTGCAGTACCGCGGCGCCACCGATGCCCGGCATCATAAGGTCGAGCAGCACCACGTCCACAGCCATGGTGTTGAGTAATTCCAGGGCTTCTTCACCGGATTCGGCGGTAAGCACAGTATGTCCCGATTTACCCAAGAGGCGTGATACAAGGTCGCGATTCTCAGGCATGTCATCAACCGCCAGGATAACCCCAGGTTCACTGGCACTTTGTCGATTGGCGGGCTCCAATGCACTGTGACTGATATTCTGATATGTCGAGGGTGCGCTCTCGGCGCTGCTGTTCGGCATAACGCTTGCGTGCAATAGGGCAGGGAGTGCCGTGGCAACCGCGGTATGGAGTTCGCTGCCCTCCTCCTGAAGCATTTCCCCGTAGCCTCGTATGGCGCCAATGAGATTCATCATGTCATGGCGCGCATCGCCGCTTGGGTCTGCTATCCGTTCGACGAGCGCCTGAGTGGCTTCCAGTAGTGCGCGTAAATCTTGTGCAGCTTGAGGTTGAAGAACCACAGTCTGGCGGCGAAAAGCGGCAGCCAGTGGCAATGTACTGTCGACCACACGCTGAGCCCACGCGATTGTCGCTTGCATGTCATTCTTTTGTGGCATGTTCTGCAGTTCTCCCCAGCGGCAAGTATACGTGTAGCGCGCCTACAGGTGAGTGTGACTGAGACGTTTCTGTCCCGCCATAGGGATAGGCGTCCGAATGTGTTTAAGGTAAGCTTCACGCTTTGCGATGTATTGACAGGACATAAGTTGGATGCTCGATCAAGTGGAAATATTTCATGGATTAACGCAGGAAGAGCTGCGGGCGCTAGAGTCCAGTAGCAGCACTCGTGCATTCCCCAAGAACACGGTAGTTATCCATGAAAATGATCCGGCGGATTCGTTGTTTGTTATTGAGTCGGGTCGTGTAAAGGTCTACTGCAGCGACAAGAACGGCAAAGAGTTCATCATGAATACCTTGGGTCCAGGGGATTACTTCGGTGAATTGGCGCTACTTGATGATGCCACCCGGTCGGCGTCTGTGCGCACCGTAGAAAAAGCGGAATTTCGAGTCGTCATGAAAGACGACTTCAATAAAGTGCTCGAAGACCATCCCAATATCAGTCGTCAGCTCATCAGTAACTTGGCCGCCCGGGTGCGCAAACTGACGGCCGACGTAAAGAGCCTTGCTTTACAAGACGTGTACGGCCGTGTTGCCAATGTCCTTATGGATCTCTCGGAAGAGCGCGGTGACGGCACTTTGTTTATCCCCGAAAAACTTACTCAGCAAGATATTGCTGACAGGGTAGGTGCATCTCGCGAAATGGTCGCCCGCATTCTGAAGGATCTCACCATTGGTGAGTACATCCGATTTGAGGGCCGCCATATCATTATTAACACTCGGCTACCCGCCAAATATTAGTCCGCGACACCTGTCGGGCAGACTAGATCTGTCTGCCTAGATTTGCCGACTTAGCCACCCTTGATGTCAGATGCTGCTGATAGCACGCTGACGTCGAGGGATCCTTTTGCGAGTTTTACGGATAATTGCTCCCCTGTCACCGCGTCGGTGGCATCGCGTACCACGTTGCCGCTTTTGGTTTGCACAATCGCATAACCGCGCATGAGCGTTTGTTGCGGTCCCAATGTGTTGAGTAACCGGTGCTGCTCTTGAAGTTGACGCCGTGCCTGCGCAAGACGATCCGTGATTCGCTGCTTCAATTGCTGTCGTTGCCCGCTGATGAGTTGCCGGTGGCCCTCTAGCTTCAGCTTGGGATGGCGCTGATGCAGTCTTACTGTTAAGTACTGTAATTGCTGATGCTGAGCCCGTAATCCCTGTGATACGTGATGGTGAAGCTGCCGTTTTAGGACGCTGATATCGTGTCGTTGTTGCGCTAGCTGTCGGCCGGGGTGACGTAACCGGGCGCGCAAGTGGCCCAAGCGTTCCCGTTGTGATCTGAGCCGTCTCTGAAGCGTGGTCTGCAGAACCCTTTGTGCTTGATCGAAGCGCTGTAGCCATTCGGTCTGATCAAAACTCGCCAGCTCAGCGGCGGCGGAGGGTGTGGCCGCGCGTTGGTCCGCAACAAAATCGGCGATGGTGAAATCGACTTCGTGTCCAACGGCTGAAATGATGGGGAGTTGGCTGCTGGCAATGGCGCGCGCAACCCGCTCATCGTTAAAGCTCCACAAATCCTCAAGGGAGCCGCCACCGCGGCCGACGATAAGCACATCGAGCGTAAGATCGCCCTGCGACGTTACACCATTGGCTTGTTCGATGGCCTTTACGATTGCGGCGGGTGCTTCCTGGCCCTGGACAGGCACTGGTAGTACTACCACCTCAATCATGGGGCTGCGACGACCCAGTACGCTGAGTACATCGTGTAGCGCTGCGCCGGCACTGGATGTTACAACGCCCACTCGTTTGGGGAAGGCGGGTAGTGGCTTTTTTCTCGATGGATCAAAAAGACCCTCGGCCTGAAGTTTCGTTTTCAAACGCTCGAAGGCGAGCTGCAGAGCGCCATCCCCGGCAGGCTCTAGGTGTTGCACGATAAGCTGAAACTCACCCCGAGCCTCATAGAGAGAAACTCGCCCTCGAATCCGCACCACATCACCACGGTCTGGCCGTTGTTTGATGCGCGCGTTGGCCCCCTTGAACATGGCACAGCGTATCTGTGCATCATTGTCTTTTAGAGTGAAATACCAGTGTCCAGAGGCAGCAGCGGTGAAATCGCCTATTTCGCCCTCCACCCGCACTTGGTCAAAGTGAGACTCTAAGAGGGTTTTGGCCTCTCGAGTGAGCTCACTAACGGTAAGAGCGCCCCGCACACCTACAGTGCCTTGGGGGGCGGTTGCCCCAATATAGTCGGTCACTCGCTCCCCTTTGTGTTTACCCAAAATAGGTTGACAGCTATAATGGTGAGTTTACCAGATTCCTACTCTCCGCTCTGATCCAAGCTGCCCCGTCGGGCTTTCACGGCAGAGCACTCAACGAGGCCAACATGCTGCGGATAGCGCAAGAAGCTCTGACGTTCGACGATGTATTGCTGCAGCCTGGTTACTCGGAGGTGACGGCCAAAGACGTCTCTCTGGCGACTAGGCTTTCGCGCAACATCACCATGAATATCCCACTGGTGTCGGCGGCAATGGACACGGTGACCGAAGCTCGCTTGGCTATTGCGCTTGCCCAGGAAGGGGGTATCGGCATCATCCACAAAAACATGACCATTCTTGAGCAGGCCGAACAAGTTCGCCGGGTAAAGAAGTTCGAGAGTGGCGTGGTTAAAGACCCTATTACCATCCAGTCTACTGCTACGATCAATGAGTTGCTCGATCTCACCCGAGCCAACGGCATCTCGGGTGTCCCGGTCATGCAGGGCCAGGACTTGGTGGGCATCGTAACCCGCAGAGATCTTCGATTCGAAACCGATATGACCAAGCCCGTATCTGCCATCATGACGCCGCGGGAGCGATTGGTGACGGTTGCCGAGGGAGCACCCTCAGATGAGGTACAACGTCTTCTACATCAGCATCGAATAGAAAAGATTCTTGTCGTGAACGACCGCTTCGATCTCTGCGGCATGATTACTGTAAAAGATTTCGATAAGGCCGAGAGCTTTCCTTTTGCCTGTAAAGATATATTCGGCCGACTGAGAGTAGGCGCGTCGGTAGGCACCAGTGCCGATACCGATGAGCGTGTCGAGGCCTTGGTGGGTGCGGGGGTGGACGTGCTGGTTGTTGATACGGCGCACGGTCACTCCAAAAACGTGATCGACCGAGTACGCAGTATTAAAGCCAAACACGGCGATACGGTTGATGTCATTGGTGGCAATATCGCCACGGCAGAAGCTGCACTGGCGCTGTTCGAGGCGGGTGCCGATGGTGTCAAGGTAGGCATTGGGCCAGGTTCAATCTGCACCACCCGAGTGGTCACGGGCACCGGTGTGCCACAAATTACGGCTATCTCTAACGTGGTTGCTGCACTCAAAGATAAAGACGTGCCCATCATCGCCGATGGTGGCATTCGCTTCTCCGGCGATATCGCTAAAGCGATTGTTGCTGGCGCCCACTCAGTCATGATGGGCAGTATGTTGGCGGGTACCGAAGAGGCACCGGGGGAGGTCGAGCTGTACCAAGGGCGCACCTACAAAGCCTATCGTGGCATGGGATCGATTGGTGCAATGGCACAGAAACAGGGGTCCTCCGACCGTTATTTTCAAGACAGCAGTGCCGGCAGTGAAAAACTGGTGCCCGAAGGGATTGAAGGTCGCGTGCCTTATAAGGGCCCCGTTTCCGCCATCATTCATCAATTGATGGGCGGGGTTCGCTCAGCCATGGGCTACGCAGGCTGCCCCACAATGGAAGAGATGCGCACCAAACCCCAGTTCGTGCGTGTCACAGCGGCAGGTATGTCGGAATCCCACGTGCACGATGTTTCGATTACCAAAGAAGCGCCAAATTACCCGGTACGCTAGCTCGCAAGGCTGACGCGCCAGCTGCTTTTTATTGTCTGCTCGGTAGAGGGCTCCGTGACCACTGATATTCATCAGCACCGTATTTTAATTCTGGACTTTGGCTCCCAGTACACGCAGCTCATCGCCCGCCGAGTGCGCGAGATTGGTGTTTACAGCGAGATTCACCCCTGGGATAGCGATTCGGATCAGATTCGTGATTTTCGCCCCAGCGGAATTATTTTGTCGGGTGGACCCGAATCGGTCACGATGGCCGACTCTCCGAGGGCGCCTGCGGTGGTCTTTGAGCTTGACTGCCCTGTGCTGGGTATTTGCTACGGCATGCAGACCATGGCGGTGCAAATGGGCGGCGAGGTAGAAGGTTCCGATCACTCCGAATTTGGCTATGCGCAAATTCGGCGTACCTGTCAGGGCGGCCTGCTACACGACATCTCTGATCACATTGACGACAGCGGTAATCTGCTGCTCGACGTTTGGATGAGCCACGGTGACAAGGTGTCACGGCTTCCCCCCGATTTTGAATGCATTGCCGCCACCGACAGTTGCCCTATTGCCGGCATGGCGCACCAGTCCAAGCCTTGGTTCGGTATCCAGTTTCATCCAGAGGTCACTCACACCCAGCAGGGCAAGCGACTGTTTGAGCATTTCGTGCTCGAGATATGTGGTTGCGAAGCTCTGTGGACCCCGGCGAATATCGTCGAGGATGCTATTGCCAGGGTGCGAGCACAGGTTGGGGGCGACAAGGTACTGCTTGGGTTGTCGGGCGGTGTGGATTCGTCAGTGGTTGCGGCTTTACTCCACAAGGCCATTGGCGATCAGTTGACCTGTGTGTTTGTCGATAACGGTCTCTTGCGTTTGCACGAGGGCGACCAGGTAATGGATATGTTCGCCCGCAATATGGGCGTTAAAGTGATCCGAGCCAATGCCGAGGATCGTTTCCTGTCTCGCCTTGCGGGTGTCGCTGATCCAGAAGCCAAGCGCAAGATTATTGGCAATACCTTCATTGATGTATTTGATGAAGAGGCGACCAAGATCACCGATGTGAAGTGGTTGGCCCAAGGAACGATTTATCCAGATGTTATCGAATCCGCTGGCGCGAAAACCGGTAAAGCCCATGTTATTAAATCCCACCACAATGTCGGTGGTCTGCCCGAGGACATGGCCTTAGAGCTCGTTGAACCTTTGCGCGAGCTCTTCAAGGACGAGGTGCGCAGGATTGGCTTGGAGCTAGGCCTGCCCAGGGATATGGTCTTTCGTCATCCGTTCCCCGGGCCCGGTTTGGGTGTACGTATTCTCGGCGAGGTCAAAAAGGAATACGCCGATCTATTGCGTCGGGCTGATGCCATCTTCATTGAAGAGTTACGTAAAGCCGATTGGTACGACAAGACAAGTCAGGCCTTCGCAGTGTTTCTCCCTGTGAA
>CAJXNM010000048.1 GCA_913057135.1 uncultured Halieaceae bacterium | reverse complement strand
GGTAAGCCCGCCACCCTCGATGCGGATTTGTTCCCCGCGTCTACCCGTTACAACATCATGGCCTATGGCGAGTACACCTTAGAGGGTGAAGCCAACATAACCCCTTACTTCGAGGCGAATTATTCGTACCTAGAGGTGAAGTCCAAGAGCGGTGAGGGACAGTTGTTCCCAGAGGTGCCGGCACTTAACCCCTTCAATTTGTGTAACCCGAATCAGCCAAATGGTGTGGATTGTGGCTTGGCCGCCGATGCTTACTTGGACAATCCAAGCATTGCAGCTAACTTCGCCAATTTCTACGGCTTAACGCCTGCAGAGTTCCGCGATTTTGGCATCGTAAATATTTATAACGGTGCATTAGGGCCGGTACCCACCCAACCGATTGTCTCGGTTCGCGGCGACCGAAACCAAACAGAGGTGGAGCAGAGCCAGCTACGCTTTGTCGCCGGTGTCCGTGGTGATATGCCCTTCATGAATTTTGGCAGCTTCGACAACTGGAGTTTTGACGGTTATGTCACGTACTCGCTATCGGACGGTAAGTCCACCCGATACGGTGTGCGGGAAGACCGCTTGAATCTATCATTGGGTTACTACAGTAGCACCAACACACCCTGTGAAAATGATCTGGGTGAGCCGCTACGCGCTGATGCCACTGCCGGTTGTGTGCCGGTGAATATGTATGCGCCGTCGCTCTACCCCGTGGGAGAGGTGGTAGGTGATTTTGCTACCCAAGCTGAGCGCAATTACTTATTTGACACCCGTGATTTTGACACGGAATACGAGCAGACGGTCGTTTCTCTTTACGCAACGGGTGATGTGCTCTCGCTGCCTGCTGGTGAAGTGGCAATCGGCGTGGGCTTTGAGTATCGAGAGGATGAAATCACTTCCACGCCTGACGCGGTGGCAGCCGAAGGTTTATTTTGGGGATTCTTCTCTGATAAGGGCGCTCTCGGAAGCCGAGACGTCACAGAGTGGTTTGGTGAGATTGAAATCCCGGTTCTCGCTAACAAGCCGTTGGCGACTGAGTTGAATGTGAACTTGTCGGCTCGATTAACTGACGACGAGTATTACGGCGACAACAGCACGGAATCGGTAAAAATCGGCTGGCGTCCCGCCGACTCCTTGTTGGTGCGAGGTACTTGGGGTACCGCGTTCCGAGCACCGAACTTGCGAGAGTTGTTCCTCGGGGGCAGCACTGGGTTCCTGAACGTGGCAGATCCCTGTTACGTGCCTGAAGCGGCCATTGACGATCTGACCGGCGAGTACATTCCCGAGAACGATCGTCGTGACAAGCAGATCCTTGCGAACTGTGCGGCGACAGGCGTCGATCCAACCATTGCCAATAACGGCGGCTTCAATGTGTACAGTGTAGAAGTGCAAGCGGGTGGTTCGCTTGAGCTTGATCCTGAAGAGTCGGAGTCATGGACTGTTGGATTTGCTTACGAGCAGGATTTAACCAACGACTTTGAATTGTCTGTGGGCATGACCTACTACGAAATTGAAATTGAAAATACGGTCATTGAGCCTAGTACTGGGTTCATTATCGGAGACTGCTACAGCGATGAGGCCGGTACGGCGGCCAGCGTATTCTGTGGCCGAATCACCCGTGATCTGTCCGATCCCACCGATCCAGCCATCGTCTTTATGGATCTTGGTTTCATCAACCGTGATTTAGAGATCGCCAGGGGCATTGACTACAATCTTTTCTTCCGAGATCAGATCGATTTGGGCGCACCAGTGGGTGTTAGCTTAAACATTACAGCCAGCCGACTTTTAGAGCGCTCAACAGAGTTCACTAATCCCGATGGCACTGTAGATAACGAGCGTTTTGAGCGTGAATGGGGTTTCCCTGAATGGCAAGCACAGGCAGCTCTTCGATTCGAGTGGGACAAGTGGAACTTGACGTGGGAAACCCGATATATTGGCAGCGTTGGTCAGGATCCTGAAGATGTCGACGCATTCTCGGATATCAATAATTTGTCTGACACCTGCTTGGGCCCGCCGGACGACGTGTTGTGCCGAGATTTTGCCGAGGCTGACGATTATTTCCGACACAGCGTGTCGCTATTCTATAACGCCGATAACTGGACGGCGGGCGCTGGGGTTCGTAATGTCTTCGATGAGAGACCGCCAGTAGTTGATGCGTCCGAAGTGCTCTCCTTCTCTAATACCCCCATTGGCTACGGCTACGACTTGCAGGGCCGGATGCTATTCTTCGATGTGGCATATCGCTTTGGCGGTAGCTGAATTCAATTTGAGTAGAATAAGGCGCGCTTCGGTGCGCCTTTTTTTTCGGTGGTGTGGTGAGGCCATTGTGGCGCGAAGCTAATGTGGTGTGTGTAAATGTTTATCAAAGAGGAAGCGTCTGTGGTGAAACAAAAAGTGATGGTTTTGCTCTTATTGCTGGTGAGCACAGTGGTCTGTGCCGATCCTTATCCGCTGGACTATTGGGCGCGTCGAGCAGCAATTCGTAATGTCGAGTTGTCGCCAGATGGGCAGTATCTGGGGTTGTTGAAAACCCCTGCCAGAGGAGAAAACCCCATTATTGAGGTCTACAACACCGACGATTTGTCTGAGGAGCCGTTTCGATTGAATGCGGAGCCAATGGAGATCACCAGCTTCAGCTGGGTAGACGACAGCAATATGGTGTTCAGGGCGAGGCAACAGGTAAGAGATCAAATTGACGGATTCAATCGCGGTATCTATGAGTATCGAATTGCTCTTGTCGACGTCGCTAAGAAGACCCTTGAGCCCTTCGATGAGCGAGACCCTTCGATCGTTAATGTACTCCCTAATAAGCCTGGAAAGATTCTCATCTCTTTTTCTGAAGGTGGGAAAACGAGTATTGGCGCCAAAGTTCAGGATGCCTTCCGGCCACGAGCGTATTGGGAATTTGATATCAATCGCGGAACTAAGAAGTTACTGATTCGTGGAAAGATATCGTTGGGAAACATCGATTTTGATGACGATGGCAATCCGGTATTGGCTCGTGGCTTTGATATTGATAATAGTGAGTTCGTTTGGTACTGGAGGGAACCGGAGGAAGACGACTGGCAGGAGTTTTTCCGGCTACATGAAGATAGTTTTGAGACTTTTTCGGTTTTTGGTCCAGATCCAGCCATGCCTGGTCATTTCATTGTCGAGGCTAATAATGGAAGCGATACCACTGGGCTGTGGTCTTTCAACGCACGTGAAAAAACATTCGCGGAGTTGTTATATCAGCGCCGGGATGTCGATATCTGCGGCGTCAGGCGGCACAGTAATAGCTGGGTAACTGCCGACACAATTGTAGGCGTGGTTTATTGTAAAGATCGCCCCCATGTGGAATTTTTCGATGCTCAAGAGGCAGCCTTAGATCAGCAGATATCGGATTTACTGCCTAATAGTTGGTATAGCCGTATTACCAGTAGATCCAGGGATGGAAATTCACTGACGGTACGCAATATGGGTCCCAGAGACCCCGGTACCCATTACTTACTACACAAAGGCAAATTACAACTAATTGGCAGTGAACGTCCTTATTTGGAAGCAAAGGATCTTGCTGATGTTCGATATGTCGAATACCCCGCTCGAGATGGAGAAACTATTCCAGCGTTTCTGACCGTGCCCAATACCAAGCCACCTTATCCACTGGTGGTAATGCCCCATGGGGGGCCATTCGTTCAGGAAACAGTGCTTTTCGATGAGTGGGCTCAGATGCTGGCCAATAATGGCTACATGGTGTTGCAACCCCAGTATCGTGGCTCCCGAGGTTATGGAAGGCGTTTTTATGAAATAGCCTTTAAAGACGGCGGCCAAGGGGGATACAAAATGCAGGATGACAAGGATGATGGCGTCAAGTGGCTAGTCAGTCAGGGGTTAGTAGATGTTGATAAGGCTGCCATGTTCGGCTGGTCTTACGGCGGTTACGCGGCTTTGGTGGCGGCGTCGAGGACACCTCAGGCCTATCAATGTGTCATTGCCGGCGCTGCGGTATCGGACCCAGAAATGCAGGTTGATTATTATCGTTACCGTCTCAGGGGGGCTAGTAAAATAGAGCAACTTCGGATGTGGGACGATAGTGTGTCCCCCATGCTTGAAGTCGAGAAGGTGAATGTGCCCATATTGCTAGTCCACGGGGATGTCGACCAGAGGGTGCCCGTCGAGCATGCGGAAAAGTATCTTAAGGCATTAGAGGATGCTAACAAGCCTCACAAGTGGCTGGCCTTGGAAGGCGCAGACCATTTTTCCAATACCCTTTTCTACGATCATAAATTGACCCTATACGAGGCTATCCTGTCGTATTTGAGTGGGGAATGCGGATTGGTTCGCAGTGTGGCGGTGGCTCAACATTAGCCGGTATTGCGCATGCCCGCAGCCACGCCAGCAATGGTTACCATCAAGGCTTGTTCAATGGCCGGGTCGTGGGTTTCACGTACCCTGCGTAGGAGCTCCGCCTGCAGTAAGTTAAGTGGGGCGGTGTAAATATCCCTAAGGCCTATGCTCTCTCGCACCCATGGGTCGTTTTGTAACAGTGATTCTTGTTCTAACAGATTGAGTAAGGCCGACATATCGTTTTGTAATTGTTGTCTTAGTCCCGTGCCCAAAGGCTTTAGTTCAGGTACCACCAGCATACGGTCATAAAACAACGCAATCTCTCGGTCGGCCTTTGCAAACACCATCTCAAGCATCGACAGTCGAGTGCGGAAAAAGGGCCACAGGGTTTGCATGGTCTGCAGTGTCTCAAGGTCATCCGCTGCCATAGCTTTCTCGAGCGCCGCACCTGCCCCAAGCCATGCGGGTAGCATTAGGCGATTTTGTGACCAAGCGAAGATCCAGGGTATCGCGCGCAGACTTTCGATACCGCCGTCGGTGCGTCGTCGGGCGGGTCGAGAACCCAAGGGAAGACTGGCTAACTCCTGCTCGGGAGTGGCCTGCCGGAAGTAGGTGACGAAGTTGGGTTCATGTCTAACCCAGTTTCGGTAATGTTCGCAGGAATCCGCGGCAAGGCGGTCCATCATCAAACGCCAAGCGTTAGCAGGTTCTGGCGGTGGTACCAGGTTAGCTTGCAAGATGGCGCTCGCGTACTGCCCTAGGGTGTTGAGGGCCAGTGCCGTCATCCCGAGCTTCGTGCGAATCATCTCCCCTTGCTCTGTTACCCGAAGGCCATTTTCGAGGGAGCCTGGAGGTTGCGATAACAATGCCTGGTAAGCTGGCGCGCCTCCGCGTCCGATGGTGCCACCGCGTCCGTGAAACAGTTGCAGTGGCGTTTTATGCTTGTCACAAACCGCTAGTAGGGATTCTTGGGCTCTATACTGCGCCCATCCAGCCGCGAGCATGCCAGCGTCTTTGGCGCTGTCCGAGTAGCCGATCATGACGACTTGATAGCGTGCTAATCGATTTCTGTAATCTGCATCCGCCAGCAAATCGTCAATAACATCCGCCGCTCGATCTAAATCGTCGAGGGTCTCAAACAGTGGGGCCACCGGCATGGTGACAGAGCAGCCCGTTGCTTTTAACAGTAGTTGAACGGCCAGCACATCTGACACTTGCGAGGCCATCGAAATGACATAGCAACCCAGTGCCTCGGGTTCAGTCTGCGCGATGACTCTGAATGTGCGGAGCACCTCTGCAACCGCCGCATCCGGTTGCCACGTGTCGGGAATAAGAGGTCGTGGGTTTGATAGCTCTTGTCGTAACCATGCGCGTCGCTCTGTTTCATCCCATGCGTTGTAGTCCCCCAGGTTCAGAGCCTTGGTGAGCGCTGAGAGTGTCTCGCGATGCCGACCGCTCTCCTGTCGAATATCGAGCTTGATCAAATAGGGGCCGAAACAGCGGGCGCGATGCAACGTGTCGAGAAGGAGGCCGTTGGCGATACTGCTAATGCCACATTCAACCAGCGAGTCGTAACATAGGGTCAATGGCGCTAGAAGGTCGTCTGGTTGCAGCGGAGCAGGTGCCGGGATCTCGCCCCGCAGTGCTTGGTCTAATTCTGAGCGTTGTGCGATTAGCCGCGAGCGCAACTGGCGCAGCAGGTATCGATAAGGTTCATGCGCATGATCCGTAGCACGCTGTAAGGCGGTCGATGCTGTCGTGACCGAAAGTTCTTCATAGAGAGTGGCAACATCGCGCAGAAAAAGATCACAGGCTTCCCAGCGCGCCAGCATGAGTACCCGCGTTGTCACCTCGGCCGTAACGTTTGGATTGCCGTCGCGGTCGCCGCCAATCCAACTGGAAATCTGAATAGGTCGCCAGTGGTCGGGGCGCGCCGCTAATTCAGCTGCGGCGCCAATACGTTCGACTGTTCTGAAAAAAGCGGGTACCGCATCCCACAAGCTGTTTTCAATAACAGCAAAGGCCCACCGAGCTTCATCGATAGGTGTTGGTCGATCTGTGCGGAACTCTTCCGTGTGCCAAATCTGCGCGATGAGTTCGCGCAGGCGCCGATGAATGGCTTCCCGGTCCTTGGGGCTTAGGCCCGCTTTATCAAGCTGTCCGAGGCAGCCGTTGATTTCCCGGTGCTTGTGGATGAGTGTCCTGCGGGTGATCTCGGTAGGGTGCGCTGTAAGCACGAGATCAATGTGCAAGGCATCGAGGGCAGCGGCAATGGTTTGAGTATCGTGTGTTTCCTGTAACGATCGTATGGTCCCGCTCAACGTGGCTTCGAGCGAAAGACGCTCGGCGGTACTGTCAGAGGTACTGTGGTGCTGTTCTGCAATGTTCGCCAAGTTTAAAAACTGGCTGAAAGCTCGGGCAATGTGTAATGTTGCTTCGTCGTCGAGCTTACCTAGCGTGTCAAACAGACGATCAAAGTTGTTCTCTATTTGCGCATGTTTCGAGAGCTGCCTAATACTCTCAACACTGTCGAAAATCGCCTCGCCCCCATGTTGGCGCACGACATCCCCTAGCATACGGCCCAGTAACTTCACATTTTGACGCAATGAGATGGGGTCGGGCTGTTGGTTGTGAGCATTCATAATATCGGCAGTTCCTTTATCGGCGGTTCCTTTGCAAAGAAGTGGGGCTCAATTGCTTGCTTCATCCGTACGTGTGGCCTTGAGGCTATCTTTAATTCTGGCCAGATGCGGCAGTAACCGCTCCCCTCGACGTAAGGCCACGCCTGTTGCGAGCACATCGAGGAGCACCAATTGAACAATGCGCGATGTCATAGGCAGGTAGGCATCGGTATCTTCGCTAACACGGGTTTCAATAACGCAATGGCTGACCGCGGCCAATGGCGAGTTGGGTGCGGTAATCGCCATTACAGCGGCTTCGGACTGTTTGGCGAGTTCGGCGACTTCGACAATCGGTCGAGTGCGTCCAGTGTGGGATATGAAGCAAAACACATCACCGACACCGGCTCCCGCTGCCAGCATGCGCTGCATCAATGGGTCGGTGTAGGCCATTGCGGGCACGTTAAATCGAAAAAACTTGTGCTCTGCATCGGCTGCTACCGCCGCCGAGGTCCCGAGGCCAAAAAAATAGATGCGGCGCGCTTGTGCTAAATAATCGACGGCGCGGTCCAGGGCTGCCGTAGGTAAGTGCTCTTTTGCCAGGAGGAGTGCTGCGATGGTGTTGTCGAATAGCTTCTTAGGGTACACATCGACACCGTCATCGAGTTCAACGGCTCGACTCATGTACTTCACACCGGCGACAAGCGAGCGTGCGAGACGCAGTTTAAAGTCCGGGAAGCCGTTGGCACCAAATCGCTTACAGAATCGGTTGACGCTGGGCTCACTGACACCCGCATCCGTTGCTAGGACGGCGATGCTAGATCGTGTGGCGGCTTCTGGGTTGCGCAGAATAGCGTCGGCCACTTTGGTTTCAGATTTGTTCAGTGTAGGGAGTGCAGCGCTGATTTGGGTGAGCAGATTGCTGTCGGTGTTCATGGCGGTCTCGGTGTCATACCTTCGAGTCCATGTTACGCGATTATTTTGTAATAAAACAAAAAAATTATTGCATATTAGATTGTTTTGGCACTTAATTAGGTAATAAAACTACATTTCGGTATCGCAAAGACAAAAGCCCCAGAGCGCATTGAGGCTGACGGACCTAGTCTCACCGAATAAAGGAGGTTACGAAGCAATGATAAAGCTGGCAATCAACGGATACGGTCGCATAGGACGCAATGTCTTGCGGGCGCTTTATGAGCGACTCGAGCTGTCTTCGGAGTTACAGATCGTGGCCATCAACGATCTGGGATCGAGCGAGATCAATGCCCACCTCACCCAGTTTGATACGACCCATGGTCGCTTTGGTAGCCCCGTCCGTGCAGATGGCGACCATATGGTTGTGGGTTCGGACCGTATTCGGGTATTCGCCGAACGTGATCCCAGCAACTTGCCCTGGGGCGATCTCGATATTGACGTGGTGCTCGAGTGCACCGGTCATTTCTGTGATCGTCAAAGTGCGAGCAAGCATTTAGAAGCAGGCGCTAAGCGTGTCTTGATATCGGCACCGGCAAAAGACGTCGACGCTACCGTCGTGTATGGGATCAATGACGCGACCTTGGCAGCTGAGCATCGCATTGTCTCCAATGCCTCCTGTACAACCAACTGTTTGGCGCCGTTGGTAAAGCCGTTGGCTGAAACCGTGGGTGTAGCTGCTGGGCTAATGACGACCATACACGCCTACACAAATGACCAGAACCTGAGTGATGTTTATCACAGTGATGTCTACCGCGCTCGAGCAGCGACCCACAGTATGATCCCGACTAAAACCGGTGCGGCAGCTGCCATTGGCTTGGTTTTGCCGGCGCTTGCGGGACGTCTCGATGGGATGGCAGTGCGGGTTCCCACCATCAATGTGTCCCTTGTAGATTTAGTATTTACCGCCGAGCGCGATACCAGTGTCGAGGAAATCAACAACATTATGTTGGGTGCGGCGCAGGCCGATACTCAAGGTGTACTCGCACTGAACCATCAACCGTTGGTATCGATTGATTTTAACCACAGCGCTTATTCAAGCCACTTTGATGCTAATCACACGCGGGTGAACGGTCGATTGGTCAAGGTACTGGCGTGGTACGACAACGAGTGGGGTTTTTCAAATCGGATGTTAGATACGGCTAAAGCCATGGTACAGGCTGCCGCACTGGCAAACGCCGCTTAAGGTTGGGCAAGCTTCGCTCCAAGGTGCGAAGTTTTTTTAGGGGGCCTTTGTGGCCCCCTTTTTTTCGGTTGGAATATTTGCGAACTCAAAGGTCTCAGTGAGCCATGCCGGTGTCAGCCCCTTGGCTGAAGGGCTTGGGTCGCGGTGTGTCGGGTCCCGATGGGGGTAGAGCAGGTAAGCCAAAGCTCGGCTGGTCTCCGGTGAGTGACTTTAAGAACGCTACGATGGCCGCGTTTTCTTGCTCGCTGAAATGACGCCCCAGCTGTAGTTTGCCCATGATATCCACCGCTTCGCTGAGTGTGGCTGCGCCGCCGTCATGAAAGTAGGGGTAGGTGAGTTCTACATTGCGCAGTGTCGGCACTTTAAAGCTGAACCGGTCTGCCTGATTACCCGTGACAGCGATACGACCTTCAGCGGGGTTGTCCGTGGCATAGGGCGCAAGAATGCCGAACTTCTGGAAGGATGAGCCACCTACAGCTTCGCCATTGTGACAGGCGGTGCAACCACTTGCCTTGAATAAGCCATAACCTTCTACCGCTTGTTGCGACAGCGCTTGCTCATTGCCCTTCAGCCACAGGTCAAAGGGTGCATTGGGGGTCTTCAAGGTTTTTTCAAATTCAGCGATGGCATCGGTAATCGTATCGATGGTGACCGACTCGGTGCCAAAGACCTCATTAAACGCCTGTCGATAACCGGGTATCGACGCAATGGTCGAGACTGCCAGTGTATGGTTTGACGCCATCTCCCCTGGGTTAGCAATGGGCCCTGCCGCCTGTTCTTTGAGATCGGCGGCACGCCCGTCCCAAAACTGCGCCACGTTCAGGCTCGCGTTCAGTACGGTGGGGGAGTTGATAGGGCCTTGTTGCCAGTGGTCGCCAATCGATGTGGGCAAATTATCAGCACCGCCCATACTCAAATTATGGCAGGAGTTACAGGAGATAAATCCGGAGCGAGACAGTCGCGGATCAAAGAAGAGTTTCTTGCCCAGCTCGGCTTTCTCGCTGTGGATATTCGTTGGCGCGGTAATTGGTGAGATAGGTTCCACAGCATGGCTTGTGCTGACAATGGCCAGATTAGCGGCCAGGGCCAGGGTGCTGCCGGCAACTTTAAATAAATGTCCCATAGGTTCAACCTCCAGTGGTTATTGGCTAAAAGCCATATAACAAATACTACATTAAAGGCTGGCATAAGTGGCATTTAGAATGACTTAAAAATTAGGCAATCGTAATCGGAATTTCCGTTAACGGCTGGCCCAAACCTCGAACGGCCCCGCGGGTTCGACGAAGGCACTGATGGGGGCAATCGTAGGATCCGACGTCGCCCGCGCAGCGGCGAGCACATCGAGTTTACTCTCGCCCACAATGTGCACAATGCCACGTCGTGTTTTGAGAAGCCGTGCAAGAGACTGTGATACGCGGGAGTGAGGTGCTGACGTCGGATGGGTCATCAGTGCGGGCGCCCCTGTGCTCAGGCCCACGGCTAACTCAGCGGCGCAGGGGAAGAGAGAGGCGGTATGCATATCGCCCCCCATACCCAACAGCACCAGATCGTATGGGGGCAGTTGCTCTAGCTGTTCACAAACCTGGCCAATGTTGCTCTCTGAGTCGGGGAATGCGGGGGTCAGAGATAAAAATGTTGCCGATGCTGCCTGATCCTTGAGCAGCTCTCTGCGCACCATGGCTTCGTTAGAGTCTTCATGATCGAGGCCTACCCAGCGCTCATCGGCAAGAGTGACGGTGATGGCATCCCATGGTCCGGCTTTGGTGCTCAACAGATTGAATAGCGCCTTCGGCGTACTACCCCCGGAGACAACTAACGTTGCCTTACCCCGCTCGGCAACCGCGTCGCACAGGGTGGTCATGACCGTATCCGCTAAGGCGCTGTCCAGCGCCTGAGCGGAATTGAACAGGGTGTTAGACATGCCAGCTCCGCCCATCTTTTTCTATCAAAATCTCCGCCTTCGCTGGACCCCAGGAGCCCGCATGGTAGGGCTTTACCGTGACCCCTTGATCGGCACAGGCGGCCAGCAAACCATCGCACCAGCGCCAGGATTCTTCGATTTCTTCTCGACCGACGAATAGGGACTGATCACCGTTGATCGCATCCAGAAACAGACGCTCATAGGCATCGGGAATGCGGTCACTGTCGGCACCTTCACGGAAATCGAGATTCAAGGTGTGGGTTTGTAGTGACAGTTTGTCCTTTAGGCTTTGACGTTTTGACACCATTGTCATCTCGATGCCTTCGTTGGGTTGCAGGCGGATAATGAGACGATTGGGGATGTTGGCGCCGCCGCCGAAGATATTGTGGGGCAGTTCTTTGTACTGGATGATGATCTCGGTGACCTTCTCAGCCATGCGCTTGCCGGTGCGAAGGTAGAACGGGACCCCTGCCCAGCGCCAGTTGTCGACGTGCGCTTTAATGGCGACAAAGGTTTCCGTATCGCTATTTGTCTGTACACAGCCCTCTTCTTCGAGGTAGCCGGGCACCGCATTGCCATTGGACCAACCGCGACTGTATTGGCCACGGACGACATGCTCTGCCACCGAGGCGGTATCAATACGTCGCAGCGCCTTGACGATTTTGACTTTCTCATCGCGGATACTGTCCGCTTCTAAGCTGTTTGGGGGCTCCATCGCGACCAGGCAAAGTAATTGCATCAAATGATTCTGTACCATATCGCGCAGCTGACCGACGTTATCGTAGTACGACCAGCGTCCCTCAATCCCCACCGTTTCACCGACAGTAATCTGCACATGATCAACGCAGCTGTGGTCCCACTGGGAGTTAATGAAGCGATTGCCGAAGCGCAAAACCAGTAGGTTCTGAACGGTCTCTTTACCGAGGTAGTGGTCAATACGGTAAATCGAGGATTCGTCAAAGTACCGGGCTAGGGTGGTGTTGACCTGATGGGATGATGACAGTGACTCGCCGATGGGTTTTTCCAACACAATACGACAATCCCCGGTGAGGCATTGGCCGGTATTGAGGTGTTCACAAATGACGGCAAATAAGCTGGGCGGGGTGGCGAGATAAAACAAGCTGACGCGCTCGTCATCCAGCCATGCCTTTAACCGGGCGTAATCACCCACCTGATCGAAACATGCGCTGATGTAGGTGAAGCGTTTGCTAAAGGCTTGCCACTGCTGCTCATTTGGTGCGGCGCTGCCCATGTTGTTGCCCATTCGCTCGCGCAGACCGGCTAGAAAGGCATCACAGCTGATGTCATCTCGAGCCACCGCCGCAATACGAAGGTCTTTGGGTAGTAAGCCTGCGTCATCGAGATGAAACAGCGCTGGAAACAGTTTGCGTGCCGATAGGTCGCCCGAGGCACCAAAAATAATCAGATCGACAGGTTCCATCGCCACTCCTTAAGCGTCTTGGTAGCGGGAGGCTAGCGCAGTAGCCGCTTGTGCTAATTCAGCAACACGCTCCCAGTTGTTGTTGTCGATAGCATCCGCGGGCAGCATCCAAGATCCGCCCACAGCGCTAACATTGGACAGGCTTAGGTAATCTGCAAGGTTATCGGCGTTGATGCCACCCGTGGGGATGAACTTTTGCTCAGCAAATGGGCCTTGAAAAGCCTTGATCGCAGCGGCGCCCCCCGAGGTGCTGGCGGGGAAAAACTTGACCAGTTGGAAGCCCGCATCTTGGGCTGCCATTACCTCCGTGGCTGTGACGGCGCCGGGAAGTAACAGTGTGCTGAGTCGATGGCTGACGTTAAAAAGAGCATCACTCGAGCCCGGTGACACAATGAAGCGAGCACCTGCGTCGACGGCGGCAATGAACTGTTGTTCGTTGCAGACCGTGCCGGCACCCACGATAGCTTCCGGTACCTGACTTGCAATGGCGCTCATAGCGGCAAGGGCGCAGTCCGTGCGAAGGGTGATTTCCAGGTGTTTGATACCTCCTGCCACCAGTGCTTGCGCCATAGGCACCGCCTGGTCGATGTGCTTGATAACCATGACCGGGACAATAGTGGCGCCCTGCATGAGCGCATAGTTGGGCTGCGATGTGAGTGTCATAGACGTTAATCCTCGAGTGCCAAGGTAGCTCCCAACAGGCCAATGCCCCCGTGGGTCACCACATAGGTAGGTATAGTCGACAGGTAGTCAGCGTAGCGACCCTTAGCTAAAAATCGTGCACGGAAGTCACTGCGACGCAGAAAATCGAGGTAGCGAGGTGCAATGCCACCGGCAATGTAAACGCCTCCACGGGCCCCAAAGGTAAGGGCAAAATTGCCCGCAGAGGCGCCTAAAACCGAGAAAAACATGGCGAGTGTTTCACGGGCAAGTGGATCGTCACCGGTCTGGGCTGCCTTGCCTATCGCTGATGCGTGGGTGTGTATTGGGGACATGTTTCGGTGGTTAGCCAGACCCTGGTAGATATTGACAATGCCCTCACCGCAGCAAAGTCGCTCTATTGAGACTCGACCGTAGCGTGCGCGTAAAAAATCCAGCACCGATGCTTCAACATCGGTAACGGGCGCAAAATCCACATGGCCCCCTTCACCGGCAACGACGGTGGGTGTCCCGTGATGACAGGTCACCAGGCCGGCAACCCCGAAGCCGGTGCCCGGACCAAGTGCCACCATGGGGGCCCCAGCTGCGGGCCGTCCGCTACCTATCTGCTCCATGTCGTTGTGTGTTAGCGCCGGTAATGCCCGAGCGACAGCGGCGAAGTCATTCATAATGTGAACGTGCTGGACCCCGGTTTTGGCGGCTACCAAGGCACGATCAAAACGCCAGTGGCTGTTGGTGAATGCGATGGTCTCAAAATCTGGTGGCGCGGCGACTGCGAAACAGGCCCGCTCGGGTTTGCTGTCGGCGAGGCCTTGAGTGGTGACGTCGTCAATGACGTGGCTCAAAACGTCGCCAAAGTCAGGGTAATTGGCCACCTGGTAGGTGGCGATGGATTCATAGCGATGTTCGCCATCGCGGACTAAACCAAAGCGTGCATTAGTGCCACCAATGTCACCCACGAGATGCCAGTGTTTTTTTCTGCTCACGGTTTACTCCTCGGTGGCAAGAATAAAGCTTGCCCCCTCCTCGGCGCTGGTGACTGCTCGTCGTGCCTGCCCAAATAGGCTTCGGCCGACCGTATTGGCGACTTTGGGCGGGGTGGATGCGGTGCGCATAGACAGGGTCTCCTCGGATACCAGCAACTCCAGCGTTCCCGCTTTGGCATCGAGAGCAATCATGTCCCCGTCCATCACTTTGGCAAGCAAGCCGCCGACGCTCGCTTCAGGTGTTAAATGGATGGCAGCCGGTACCTTCCCCGATGCGCCAGACATACGACCATCGGTGATCAACGCCACTGAATGTCCGCGGTCCTGCAGGACACCCAGCATTGGGGTGAGCTTGTGCAGCTCGGGCATACCATTGGCGGCCGGGCCCTGAAAACGGACCACAACAATACAGTCGCGATTTAGCTCACCGGCGTCAAACAAGCTTTTCAATGCATTTTGGTCATCGATCACTACCGCGGGCGCGGTCACTTGCTGATGCGCCTCGGCCACCGCTGACACCTTGATGACACTCCTGCCAAGGTTGCCTGTCAACAAGCGTACACCCCCCTCGTCGGCGAAGGGTTTTTCGACGGTGGTCAAAATAGCGGCGTCCAGACTTTCTGCCACGGGAGGATTCCACACAAGTGTATCGCCAGCCAGTGTTGGCTCACCGACAAAACGATCGAACTCAGTCCCCATGCAGGTGGCTGCATCGCCGTGCATCATGCCCGCATCTAGCAGTGTTCTGAACAGTGTTGCGGTGCCGCCGGCGGCGTGGAAGTGATTGATGTCAGCGGTGCCGTTGGGATATACCCTGGCGATGAGTGGCACTACCTTGGACACGGCATCGAAGTCATCCCAATTTAAAATGTAGCCCGCTGCCCGCGCTATGGCGACCAAGTGAATACAGTGATTAGTCGACCCCCCTGAAGCCAGTAGCGCAACCAGGCCATTGACCAAGGCGCGGGCGTCTATCTGCTTAGCCATGGGCAGGTAGTTCGGGCTCATCGGTGTGAGGCGTGTGATCTGGTGGGCAGCATACCGGGTTAATGCGTCCCGCATTGGCGTACCGGGATTGACAAAAGAGCTCCCCGGCAGTTGTAAACCCATCGCCTCCACCACCATTTGGTTGGAATTAGCGGTGCCATAAAATGTGCAGGTACCCGGGCTGTGATAGGACGCACTTTCGGCCTCGAGTAAGGCATCGCGATCGACCTTGCCCTCGGCGTAAAGTTGTCGGATGCGCACTTTTTCTTTGTTCGATAGCCCTGTCGGCATGGGGCCCGCAGGCACCAGCATGACAGGTAAGTGCCCAAATTGAAGGGCCCCCATCAGCAAGCCCGGTACGATTTTGTCGCAGATACCTAGCATGAGTACCCCGTCAAACATTTGATGGGATAGGGCTACTGCTGTGGCTTGGGCAATGACGTCGCGGCTGAATAGAGACAGCTCCATACCGTCCTGGCCCTGGGTCACGCCGTCGCACATGGCGGGCACGCCACCGGCCACTTGAGCCGTGCTGCCCACTTCTCTGACGGCCGCTTTAATCAAGTCGGGATAGGGCAGGTAGGGCTGATGGGCTGAGAGCATGTCGTTGTAAGCCGTGACAATACCAATATTGGCGGCGTCCATCATTTTGATAACGCTCTTATCGTCACTCGAGCAGGCGGCAAATCCGTGGGCGAGGTTACCGCAGCTAAGCTGGCGGCGATCGACCGGATTTTCGGCCATGGCGGCGATCATATCGAGATATTGGCCGCGACTGCGTTGGCTGCGCGCTTCGATAGCCTGGGTGACCCGTGCAATTTCCGAGTGCATGACATCTCCACAATTAGGTCGTTATAGTGGGTACGCAGTATGTAGTAAACCTACATCCATTGCCATATTTAAGACGCTTTTAGGTTTTTCCTGTAATAAAATTACAGCGCAGGGCGCCTAGCGAACTTATATAGGGCGCCTCACGAGCTTATATAGGGCGTCTTGTGAGCTTACGAAGTCCAGGCTGCCATAAAAGGTTATGTGAATGAGTAGGCCCGTCATGACGCCCGATCTTGCCGCCCTGTTGGATCGATTGGGGATTGTACTGATCGCCGCTGGCGAGGGGTTGCGATTGGGTTCGCGTCCAAAGTGCTTGCTTCATTTGGCAGGTGAGCCGCTCATCAAGTGTCAGCTCAACAATTTATTAGCGCTCAATCCAGCCAGTATCGTGGTGGTATTGGGTCATCACGGGGATGTCATTGAGCCCGTCATTGCGCATCTTCCTTTGCAGACCATTCGTCAGCCGGCAGCTCGTTTTACTCAGGCTGACTCGGTGCGTTTGGGGCTTAGCTTGCTCCCCTCCCGCTGTGATCACATCATGATCTGTCCCTGTGATTTACCGGCACTCACCGTTGACGACTACAGGGAATTATTGTCGGTGTACCTTGCGCGTGATCCAGGGGTGCACTTTGTGGGACCGTGGGTGAATGGCTTGCCGGGAAATCCTGTGGTGTTCGATACCTATTTCCGGGATGAACTGCTCGCAAATGACGCTGTTATCGGATCGGGGAAGTGGCGTGATCGGCCGCGAACAGGTGTTCTCAAGTGGCACACAGACAATAACCGCTACCGCTTTGACATCGACACCGATGCTGATCGGCGCGCCTTTGAGCTGCAGTACGGACAGACCCTGCGCTGGCCCGGTTATCTTGAGACATGATGACAGGTGTAAGCGGGCCATTGGGACTCAACCCGAGCCCTGAGTGCTGCTAAACTGCAGGGCTATCCGCGATCGTGCGGCCTGCCTTGGTGCGGCGCTCGCTTGGCACATTATCATTCGATTTAGACTGGAGCTGTTATGGTCATTAAACCCCGGGTTCGTGGCTTTCTGTGCACGACCACACACCCTGTTGGCTGCCGAGAAAATGTGCGTCGCCAGATTGACTATGTGCGATCGGCGGGTGCTATCACTGAGGGCCCCAAGCGAGTACTGGTTATAGGGAGCTCTACCGGTTACGGCTTGGCATCTCGCATAACAGCGGCTTTTGGAGCCGGCGCTGCGACGTTGGGTGTTTTTTTCGAGAAACCTGGCACTGAGAAAAAGCCAGGTACGGCCGGGTGGTATAACGCGGCTGCCTTCGATGAGTTTGCGGCGGCCGAGGGTCTATACAGCAAGAGTTTCAACGCTGATGCCTTCTCAGACACGGTAAAAGCCCGGGTCATTGAGCAGATAAAGGCAGATCTTGGTCAGATTGACCTCGTGGTCTACAGCCTCGCCGCCCCCAGGCGTACCCATCCCAAAACCGGCGAGGTATTCAATTCAACCTTGAAGCCCATTGGCAAGCCGACTGTGCAGAAAGGGGTGAACACCGACAAGGGCGTTATTCAGGACTATGCGTTAGAGCCTGCTACTCAAACCGAAATTGACGATACGGTTGCGGTTATGGGGGGGGAAGACTGGCAGATGTGGATTGAGGCGCTGGACCGGGCGGGTGTATTAGCCGACGGTGCCAAAACCACGGCGTACACCTACATCGGCGAGCAGATCACCTGGGATATTTATTGGCACGGCACGATTGGTGCTGCCAAAAAAGATCTCGACAAGCGCGTTATCGCCATTCGAGAGCGCTTGGCACAGCGTGGCGGTGATGCGCGTGTGTCAGTGCTGAAGGCGGTGGTAACCCAAGCCTCCGCCGCTATCCCCGCAATGCCGATTTACCTCGCTATATTGTTTAAGGTGATGAAAGAGCAGGGCACCCACGAGGGCTGCATTGAGCAGGTCGATCGTTTGTTTCGGGACTGCCTTTACAGTCATGCGCCCGCCCTCGATGAGGAGGGTCGACTGCGAGTCGATGATCTCGAATTGGCGCCTTCAGTGCAGGACGCGGTTTCGACCATTTGGGCCGACATTAACAGCGACAATCTGGCGGAGCTGTCGGACTTTGAGGGCTATAAAACCGAATTTCTGCAGCTATTTGGTTTCGGTCTTACAGGTGTCGACTACGAGGCCGACGTCGACCCTGTAATGCCTGTGGCAGGCTTGGTCGAGTGATATGAAACCAGCGGGGGAGCTTGAACAGATATCGCCCCTGGTTCGTCGTTTAGTGGCTCCAAACCCGGGGCCTATGACGGGTCCGGGCACGAACAGTTATCTCGTCGGCCGTGAATCGATTGCCATCCTCGACCCTGGGCCTGCCCTGACAGGGCACATCGATCGATTGATTGCAGCGGCCGATGGTAAGGCCACGGTGGTGCTTTGCACTCATACCCACCCAGACCACTCACCGGCGGCGGCGATCATAGCCCGAGAGCTCGATATCCCCATGGTCGGTGCGGTGACCGCCGATGATCAACATCAAGACCTTAGCTTCGTGCCGGATCAACTGCTGCACCACGATCAGCTTGTGACGGATAGCGAGTGGTCTTTGCGCGCCATTCATACCCCGGGGCATGTTGATAATCACTACTGCTTTTTATTGGAGCAGGAAGGGCTGGTGTTCGCCGGTGATCACATTATGAATGGATCGACCGTGGTGATTATTCCCCCCGGCGGTGACATGAAAGATTACATTGACTCGCTGCGCCGGCTACTTGACTACCCAGTCAGTGCTATTGCACCGGGACATGGCGACGTTATTCCAGATTGCCGCGCAGAAGTTGAGAAGTTGATCCGACACCGGTTGCTGCGTGAAGCCAAGGTCGTTG
Source organism: uncultured Halieaceae bacterium (assembly GCA_913057135.1). Lineage (GTDB taxonomy): Bacteria > Pseudomonadota > Gammaproteobacteria > Pseudomonadales > Halieaceae > Luminiphilus. Next base: position 1,734 of record CAJXNM010000048.1, on the reverse strand, counting down.
GCGCATTACAACGTTCGGGCGCGACCTCCCTCGTCGATTTGGTACCTGTGGTCTACGATGATGTAGCCCCTGGGCTGCATCCCTGGGCAAAGTTATCGTTACATGCACATTTGCTGAAACTTGAGCGGGAACAGCGTGCTAGTGTTTTCGAGGGCGATGTCTGGAAACTGTTGAACTGATTAATGCTAGAGGGCTCTTAATATTCATGCCCCATTCGCTAAACCCCGTAAACTCTGAATTGCGCCGTGTGTCTTCTATGATCGTTCAATAACAAGAGGTGTTACATGCAAGGCCTAATGATGAATATGCCGCTCACGATTACGTCGATTATTCGACATGCTGAGCGAGTCCATGGTGGCAAAGAAATTGTATCAGTCACCCGTGATAATCCCCGTCACCGCTATACCTTCAGGGACGCTTTTGCCCGCACCCGTCAATTGGCTAACGCGATGCTGCCATGGGGGTTACAGCAAGGGGATCGCATTGCGACCCTGGCGTGGAATGATTATCGACACCTAGAGACCTACTATGCGGCAGCTTGCTCTGGGTATGTCTGTCACACCATCAATCCGCGACTGTTCCCCGAGCAAATCATTTACATCATTAACCACGCTGAAGATCAGTACGTATTCACCGATCCTGATTTCATGCCCCTCGTTGAAAAAATTGCGGCCCAATGTCCACAGGTGAAGGGCTGGGTTGTCATGACCACCCGTGAGCACATGCCGGAAACGGGTCTCGACAACGTGCTGTGCTACGAAGAGCTGTTGACGGGGCACAGTGACCATTTTGAGTTTCCGGAGCTTGATGAGAATTTGGCCTGCGCTCTGTGTTACACCTCGGGCACTACCGGTAATCCGAAAGGCGTTTTGTATAGCCATCGCTCAACCGTATTACATACCTACGCCACGCTCATGCCCGATGCGCTCAATATTTCGGGTTCCGACGTGGTTATGCCGATCGTGCCGATGTTCCACGTCAATGCCTGGGGTAACCCCTACGCCTGCCCCGTAGCGGGCGCCAAAATGGTGATGCCCGGAAATAAGATGGGCGATGGTCCGACCTTGGCCGCGCTCATCAATGAGGAGGGCGTCACCATGTCCGCTGGGGTACCCACGGTCTGGCTCAATCTGTTGGCCCACCTGCAGAGTTCCGGGGAGACCGTCGAGACCTTGACGCGGGTCGTGGTGGGCGGATCCGCCTGTCCCCTGTCCGTGATGGAGGCCTTTGATAGCTATGGTGTCGATACCCGCCACGCCTGGGGTATGACCGAGATGAGCCCGCTGGGTACCTCTAACGCGTCGGGTGCACACCGTGACAGCTTCGATGCCGATACCTTTGCCAAACTGCGAACCACCGTGGGGACACCTATCTGGGGCGTCGAGATCAAAATTACCGACGATGACAACAACGAGTTGCCATGGGATGGGGTTGCCTTCGGTGCCCTAAAGGTGCGCGGGCCGTGGATATGCAGCAGTTACTACAAGCTCGATGGCTCCGATGCCCACGCCGAAGAAGGTTGGTTTGAGACCGGCGATGTGGCAACTATCAGTCCGGATGGTTACGTAGGCATTACTGATCGCACCAAGGATGTGATCAAATCCGGTGGTGAATGGATTTCGTCGATTGAAGTAGAAAACTGTGCCACGGGGCATCCGAAAGTGGCCGAAGCGGCAGTCATCGGACGAATTCATCCCAAGTGGGGCGAGCGGCCGCTGCTGATTGTGGTGCGAA
>CAJXNM010000047.1 GCA_913057135.1 uncultured Halieaceae bacterium | reverse complement strand
TGAGCCAAGCTGAGCTTAATAACGCGGCTGAGCAACAGCTGCAGGCCACTGAGTTCATGCTCACGAAAGCGTATCAGCAACTGGCTGAGGTATTGGTGGGTGAGCGGTTGATGCTTCTGGAGAAAGCCCAGGGCGAGTGGCTTGCCTATCGGGAGGCGAGTCTTGAGCTTATCGGGAGCCAGTATGCTGGAGGTTCGATTGCACCGTTAATCCGCGCGCAGAACGCTGTGAGAATGAATCAAAGCCGAATTGCAGAACTAACGGCGATGCACTTGATAGAAACAACGCCGTAGCCGCAAAAAACGGTAGCTTAAAAGCTTGTAGCTACGCTGGATATTGATGCGCTTGTGCGATTGTCGGGGCCGCTGAACGACCCCGTTGTGCCGGATTAACCGAGCAGATGCGCTACCGCATCGCGCTCTTCAGTCAGCTCTTGCGCAGTGGCGTCCATTTTGGCACGACTGAACTCACCGACTTCAACGTCTTGAACGATAGACCAATCACCGTCGGCACAGCGGCATGGGAACGAGTAGATCAGACCCTCGGCAATACCGTAGGAGCCGTCGGAGTACACGCCCATAGACACCCAGTCGTCGCCCTCGGTGCCCAGAGCCCAGCTGCGCATATGGTCGATGGCCGCATTCGCCGCCGACGCAGCTGATGATGCACCGCGCGCTTTGATAATGGCTGCTCCACGTTGCTGCACGGTGGGGATGAAGTCGTTTTCGTACCAAGCCTGATCGATAAGCTCTACCGCAGACTGACCTTTGACTTGGGCATTGAATAGATCGGGGTATTGGGTGGCGGAGTGGTTGCCCCAAATGGTCATCCGTGTCACGTCATTCACTGTTGTGCCGGTTTTTTGGGCAATTTGGGTCATGGCACGATTGTGATCAAGGCGAGTCATTGCAGTGAAGTTACGCGGATCTAAATCCGGCGCGTTGCGCTGAGCAATCAGTGCGTTGGTATTGGCTGGGTTACCCACTACCAAAACTTTCACGTTGCGAGAGGCGTGATCGTTGAGTGCTTTGCCCTGTACCGAGAAGATGGCCGCGTTAGCTTCCAGCAGGTCCTTGCGTTCCATGCCCGGCCCCCGTGGACGCGCACCGACTAGCAGTGCGTAGTCAGTATCTTTAAAGCCCACGTTCGGGTCGTCGGTACACACGACGTCGGCAAGCAATGGGAAGGCGCAATCGTCGAGCTCCATTCGGACACCTTCAAGGGCCTCCATGGCAGGCGTGATGTCGAGTAGCTGCAGGATAACCGGTTGATCGTCACCCAACATGGCGCCAGAGGCGATACGGAACAAAAGAGCGTAACCAATCTGGCCGGCGGCGCCGGTAACGGTGACACGAACGGGTGCTTTCATAGCGGAATCCTTTGGTTTGCAGTGATGGGGTAACTCGACCCGGCTTCACATCGATGGCGTTTAGCGGGCCTGGGCAGTTTCGGTGCGAGATTCTCTGTCGCTGGGCGTCAAAACACAAGGGTAGGGGGTGTCTGTGGCCATTGTGGAGGGCAATAGCTGCCATCCATGTTGGTATTGTTGCTCAAGTTTGTGACCTAGGCACGCTAAAGGTGCAATGAATAGCCCATCCAGCCCTCGGTTTCATTTATCATGGCGCACTTCTTAGGGATCACTGCAGTGCAGCTCATGACCTTGGCAGCGACAGACGCGCCCAACAAAGACACGCGGCGCGAGAAAAACGAATTCAACAAACTCCGCAAGCGTCTGCGCCGTAATGTCGGCAACGCTATTGTGGATTTCAACATGATCGAAGATGGCGATCGCGTCATGGTGTGTCTGTCGGGAGGTAAAGATTCCTACGGCATGCTCGACATCTTGCTGCACCTTCGAGACAGCGCGCCTATCAAGTTCGAACTGGTGGCGGTCAACCTCGACCAGAAGCAGCCGGGGTTTCCAGAGCATGTATTACCCGAGTATCTCGATGGCTTGGGCGTGCCTTACTACATACTCGAGAGGGATACCTACAGCGTCGTTAAGTCGGTAATCCCCGAGGGTAAAACCACCTGCGGTCTCTGCTCGCGGCTGCGTCGCGGTACCCTATACGGCTTTGCTCAGGACATCGGGGCAAGCAAAATTGCCCTGGGGCATCATCGTGACGATATCGTTGAGACCCTGTTTCTCAATCTGTTTTTTGCGGGCAAGCTAAAAGCGATGCCCCCAAAGCTCTTAAGTGATGATCGTCAGAATGTAGTGATTCGGCCTCTGGCCTACTGCAAAGAAAAGGATTTGGCCCGTTACGCAGAGGCGATGGGTTTTCCGATTATCCCCTGCAACTTGTGCGGCTCCCAAGAGAATCTTCAGCGGCAGGAAATCAAGTCGATGCTGGCCCAATGGGAGCGCCGTTACCCGGGTCGTGTAGAGACTATATTTCGGGCCCTTTCCGATGTTTCGCCATCGCAATTATCCGACAGAAACTTATTTGATTTCATAGGTTTGTCGGTTGAACGTGAAGCTGGATCGAGTTTTGGTGAGCTGCAACAGGAGGTGCGTGTTGTCCAGCTCTAAAAGCACAGTTGGCGCCATGCTCAGAGTAACCGATGTGGCTATTGAGCGAGGCTACCGGCGATTGTTGCAGGGTATTGGTTTGTCGGTAGCGGCCGGTGAGCTGTGGCAATTGGTGGGTGCCAATGGTCTCGGCAAAACCAGTTTTCTCCGCGCATTAGCGGGCTTGTCCCGACTAGGGGTCGAGGGCGATATTGACCACGCGGGCCAGTTTCTCTACCAAGGCCATATGCCGGGCTTAAAACCACTGCTGACGCCGCTCGAGAATCTCCGATGGCACCCGAGTGGTATCGTCGACCCGGACGAAGATCGTCTTTGTCATGCATTGGCGGCTGTCGGGTTGGCGGGGTACGAGGAAACCCCAGTCCATAACTTATCAGCGGGCCAGCAGCGCCGTGTGGGGTTGGCCCGACTCTGGGCAACCGAGGCGCCTTTGTGGTTGCTGGATGAACCGTTTACCGCCATTGATGTGACGGGTGCTGAACTGCTTGAACAACGCATGGTCGAACATGTCGATGCCGGTGGGGCCGTGGTATTTACAAGCCATCAGCCCAACCGCTTCGCTGGCCGACTTAACGTCTTGGATCTCGCCGACTATGCAGTCTGATCTTAGTTCTTATTTGCGCAGTCAATTGAACCGGCATTTGAAGGCGGGTTTGCGGCGTCCGGGGGATATTTTGAACCCCCTCGTGTTCTTTTTAATGGTTGTGACCCTGTTCCCCTTGGGGCTTGGGCCAGAGCCGGATCAGCTTAGGGAAATGGCCCCCGGTATTTTTTGGGTGGTGGCTTTGCTTGCGAACCTGACGGTCAGCGGACGTTTGTTTGCCGCCGATTTTGAAGATGGCAGCCTAGAGCAGATGGTGCTAGCGCCTCAGTCCTTGGCCTTGAGCGCCATGGCCGAGGTTATTGCCCATTGGTTGCTCAGCGGCGTCACCCTGGCGGTAGTCTCTCCGATCTTCGCGGCAATGTTGAACATGCCTGCCAATGCCATTGGTACCTTAATGCTCAGCCTGATTCTCGGGTCATTGTGCTTGTCGCTGATTGGCGCCATCGGAGCTGCATTGACGGTTGGGCTTCGTAGAGGGGGAATGTTGTTGTCGCTCCTCATTATCCCGCTCTATGTCCCGGTGCTGGTGTTCGGCGTGGGCGCGGTCGAAGAGGCGGCTAGTGGGTACGATGCGAGTGCCTGGTTGGCACTCATGGGTGCGTTTGCTCTCGGGGGGCTAGTGCTTGCGCCATTGGCGATCAGCGCTGGTTTACGTATCTCCCTCGACAGCTAGGGCAGAACTTTTTTTCAACAACGGCACGGATATAATCGAGTTATGTGGTCAATCGTTCATAAGATGGGGTCAGCCCCCTGGTTCTATCGCTTCGCGGGCGGTCTGACCCGCTGGCTGCTGCCAATCGCCTTGCTAGCGCTGGCGGTTGGTGTCGTTTGGGGGTTGTTGTTTGCCCCTGCTGACTTCCGCCAGGGCAACAGTTACCGCATTATCTTCATTCATGTGCCTGCGGCGGTTGTGGCCCTTGCTGGTTACTACGTTATGGCACTTGCTGGGCTGGTGAGCCTGGTCTGGAAAATTAAGATGGCGGATACCGCCATGCGTGCTGTGGCACCGATTGGCGCGGCTCTGACGTTTATTGCCCTGGTAACCGGTGCTATTTGGGGTAAGCCTACCTGGGGCGCTTGGTGGGTGTGGGATGCGCGCATCACCTCTATGCTGATTTTGCTGTTCCTGTATCTGGGCGTCATTGCGCTATTTGAGGCCTACGAAAACAAGGCGGCAGCCGCTAAAGCCTGCGCCGTGTTAACGCTTGTCGGCACCGTTAACATTCCCATCATCTACAAGTCGGTAGATTGGTGGTACAGCTTGCATCAGCCGGCATCCATCAAGTTCACCGGGGAGTCAGCCATTGATGCCAGCATGCTGTATCCATTGCTGCTCAATATTGGTGCCTTTTATATGTTGTTCGCCAGCATCGTGTTACTCAACATGCGTGCTGAGTTGGTGCAGACACATCGGGGCGCCAACTGGCTGCAAAAACTAGTCAGCGCGGGAGGGCGTTAAGCATGTACTTTGAGTCGATCTCAGACGCCCTGATGATGGCCGGCCACGGTCCGTACGTCTGGGCCTCCTATGGCATTACCCTGGCCGTGTTGGCAGCTCTGGTTATCAGCCCAATCCAAAGGCAGCGCAGTGCACGACGTGCGATCGCCGCAGAAGTGCGGCGTCGCAATGCCGCACAGCAGAAGGAGACCTAAGATGCATCCCAAGCGTAAACAGCGGTTAATTATTGCCTGTGTCATTGTGGTGCTATCCAGCGCTGCAGTAGGCCTAGTGACATACGCACTGCGAGGCAATATCAATTTGTTCTATCCGCCGGCCGATGTTGTGGCGGGTAAGGCGCCTCTCGATCGTCCAATCCGAGTGGGCGGTATGGTGGTTGAGGGAAGTATTCGGCGTAGTGATTCTGATCTCACCACGACCTTTGATGTCACCGACTACGATGGCGTTGTCACCATAAGCTATACCGGCATTCTGCCTGATTTGTTTGCCGAAGGAGAGGGCGTGGTTGCCGCTGGAACCCTTGATGCCAGTGGCCGTTTAATGGCCTCTGAGGTGCTTGCCAAACACGATGAAAACTACATGCCACCCGAGGTAGCTGCAGCCCTTGAAGGCAAGGAAAAGCCAACGGCTAAAGGTTATAAAGCGGAGGAGTCATGATTCCTGAACTGGGTCATTTTGCGCTGATCATCGCGTTCGCGCTGTCCTGTCTGTTAGGTACGGTTCCCCTTTGGGGCGCTTGGCGTCAACATACGGGTGCCATGAACATGGCGCCAACGTTGGCACTGGGCGTCTTCGTATTTCTGCTGTTGTCTTTCGGCTTTCTGGCGCAGTCCTTTCTGGCTGATGACTTCTCGGTAAAAGTGGTGGCCAGTAACTCGAATAGTTTGCTCCCGCCGATCTATAAGTTTTCCGCTGTTTGGGGCAACCACGAGGGGTCGCTACTGCTTTGGGTGCTCATTTTGGCCGGCTGGATGACCGCTGTCGCCATCTTTAGCCGAGGACTACCTCTCACAGTGGTGGCCCGTGTCCTTGGGGTTATGGGGCTCATTGCTGTGGGTTTCACCGCCTTCTCTCTGTTCACCTCAAACCCTTTTGAGCGCTTATTGCCAAGCATTCCGCCCGAGGGTCGTGACTTGAACCCGCTGCTGCAGGATCCGGGTCTGATCATTCACCCGCCGTTGCTTTACATGGGTTACGTTGGCTTCTCGGTGCCCTTCGCCTTTGCCATTGCTGCCCTTTTGGGAGGCAAGCTCGATGCAGCCTGGGCCAAATGGTCGCGTCCTTGGAGTAATGTGGCTTGGGGCTTTTTGTCGCTGGGTATCATGCTGGGTAGCTGGTGGGCGTACTATGAATTGGGGTGGGGCGGCTGGTGGTTCTGGGACCCGGTAGAAAATGCCTCGTTCATGCCATGGTTGGTGGGCACCGCTCTTATTCACTCTCTGGCGGTGACCGAGAAGCGGGGTTTGTTCCGGTCTTGGACGGTACTCATGGCCATAGCGGCCTTTTCGTTATCGTTGCTCGGCACCTTCCTTGTGCGCTCTGGGGTGTTAACGTCGGTACATGCCTTCGCCGCCGACCCCGATCGTGGCCTGTTTATACTGATCTTTCTCGGTATCGTTATCGGCGGCTCGCTGGTGTTGTATGCCATGCGCGCGCCCACTGTGGCCAGTCGCGTGAACTACGGTGCCTTATCCCGTGAATCTCTGTTGTTGGTTAACAACTTCGTGTTTTGTATCTCGGCGGTAACGGTACTTCTGGGCACGCTATTCCCGCTTATTATGGACGCGCTGGGGCAGGGTAAATACTCAGTCGGACCGCCGTATTTCAACGCGGTCTATGTACCGTTAATGGCGCTGCTCATGCCCTTTATGGGAGTAGGTCCGTTGGCTCGTTGGAAGAGCGACAGCCTGCAACGCTGGTGGCATGAGTTGCTGGTGCCCGCAGCCGCCACCGTGGTACTTGCTGTTGCTGCACCCTTCTTGGCTGCGGAATTTAACCTGTGGGTTGCCTTGGCCGTATTGCTATCGGCGTGGCTGGTACTGGGTCTCGTTCGCGATGTACTCAATCGCACCCGAACCGCCACAGGTTTGGTGGCCAAATGGAAGCGCCTCAGTCCAAGCTACTGGGGTATGTTGATGGCTCATGTTGGGTTTGCAGCGGCGGTGCTTGGCGCCACCGTGGTCACCCAGTTCAGCGTCGAGCGTGACCTGCGTATGGCACCCGGCGATAGTGAAGAGGTTTCAGGTTATCGCTTTGAAATGCTGAGCATCGGTCGCTACGACGGTCCTAATTTCACGGCAGATCAGGCGGTATTCAGCGTTTGGCAGGGCGATACGAAAATCGCTGACATGACCCCGCAAAAGCGGCGCTACCTAGCTAGCGGTCAAATAATGACTGAAGCTGCCATTGATGCCGGCTTCACCCGTGATTTGTTTATCGCCATGGGGGAAGCGGTCGGTGAAGATGCCTGGGCTATTCGCCTGCAATACAAACCGATGATTCGCTGGATTTGGGGTGGTGCGTTGCTCATGGGCTTCGGTGCGTTAGTGACTGCTTTCGATCGTCGTTACCGCGCAAAAATAGCCGCAAGGCAGTCGGTGGGCGCAGCGTCGGGTAGTGCGGGAGTTGCCAATGCAGCGGCTTAAACTCTTTGTTCCCCTCGCTCTGTTCGCGTTATTGGGCGTTTTTCTGTGGCGAGGCTTGTCCCTAGACCCCACTGCATTGCCCTCGGCGCGAGTGGGTACACCGGTCCCTGCGTTCACACTGCAGCAGCTCGGTAGCGACGCAGAGCTTACTGAACAGACCCTAACCGGCGAGCCTCTGCTACTGAATGTGTGGGCCACCTGGTGTTACTCCTGCCGGGTAGAGCACCCCTATTTACTCGAGTTGGCAGCCAATGGCGTTAAAATCGTTGGCTTGAACTACAAGGACGAAGCCGACAAAGCCATACGTTGGCTCGATGATCTCGGTGATCCCTATGCATTCACCATCGAAGATCCTGCGGGTAAGCTCGGGCTTGATTTAGGGGTCTACGGTGCCCCTGAAACCTATGTGATCAACGCTCAAGGCGTGGTTGTTCATCGACACGTGGGTGTTGTGGACGACGCTGTCTGGCGCAACGACTTAGCGCCATTTTTCTCGCCAGAGGAGCCGCAAAACCCATGAGAATGATCCTCTGTTGCCTGTTGTCTTGCCTCGCGTTCAGCGCCCACGCGGTTATTGAGACTTATGAGTTCAGTTCGGAGGCACTTGAGGCACGTTATCACCAGCTGTCTCAGGAGCTGCGTTGCCCAAAGTGTCAAAACCAGAACATTGCGGACTCGAATTCTCCCATTTCCCGTGACCTGCGTGCGCTCACCTACGAGCAGTTAGAAGCGGGCGCTACCGATGAAGAAATCTTGGCCTTTATGGTTGAGCGCTACGGTGAGTTTGTGCGCTATCGACCCGCCGTTGATGAGCGCACTGCACTGCTGTGGTACGGTCCAGCGGCCATGGTGTTGGTTGGCGCGGTCGTCTTCGGCATTCAATTGCGTCGACGTAGCAAAGTAGCGCCCGTATCGGGTGAGTTATCGAGCGAAGAGCGGGCCAAACTCGCTGCGCGGCTCGGCGCCGATATGGCCAATACCGATACGGCCGACACTAGTCGCGGCTCCACTGTAAATGACAAGGATGTATCTTGACTCTGCCTTTTATCGTTTGGGCCGTGGTAATGGTGATTGCCGCGGCAGTATTCATTTTTGTCGTGCCGCTCATCTGGCGCCGTGCGTTCAATGGCGAGTCCAATGTTGATTGGTTGCGCATCAGGCGCGCCGAGTTAGCGGAAGAAGACCCCTCACTGTTAGAGGACGCCGAACTTCGAGTGGTTGAGGAGTGGAGTGGTTCCGACCAGGACGATACGCAAATCCACATGACGCCCAAACGGGGTGTTGTGCTTCCGATTGTCATGCTGCTGGCACTGGTGCTCATTCCCAGCGCGGTCTACTACAACATCGGCTCCATGGACGATGTGCTGATTGAGCAGCGGTTGACTAACGTCTCACTTGGCATGGATGAGGATATCGGGGCATTGATGACCGATATCGAGCGTCGCGCTGAACTGCGCCCCGACAATCCCGATTACCTGTCCCTGTTGGGCGAATACTATCGGGGTGGTGAGCGTTACCGTGAGGCATTGCGCGCCTATGAGAAGCTGTTAGAGCAATTTCCAGAGAATCCCGAGGTGCTCGCCTTAGCTGGGCAGTCGGAATACTTAGCTAACAATCGTGTGCTTACCGATACCGCAAGGCGTCGCTCGGAATCGGCGTTGGCGGGTAATCCCAATGAGCGTACAGCGTTGGGTACGCTGGGTATGGCCGCTTTTGAGGCACAGGATTACGCGCAGGCGGTCAGTTACTGGGAGCGCTTGCAGGCGCTAGAGGCGCCCGGTGCACCCGGCTACCAAATGATGCAGGGCATTATTGATGAGGCCCGTAGTCGGGGCGGTCTCGAGGCTGCGCCAACTAGCCCCGAAGACAGCTCGGGTAGCGCTGCAATCGTTGTCACAGTACCTCGCCCAGAGGGGGCCAACCTGCCTGAAACCGCTACGGTATTCGTATTGGCAAGAGCCAGTGGTGGCGCATCACGCATGCCCATTGCCGTGGTTCGTCGTGGAGCCGGTGAGTTACCCTTCACCGTGCAGCTCGATGACAGTAACTCCATGGCAGGGCAGCGATTATCAGGAGTCGAGGCGGTGGACGTGGAGGTTCAAATCTCCTACAGCGGTCAGCCCGGACGGGATAACGCCCAATGGCTCGCAACCCGCGCCAACGTGGTACCCTCTGCTGATGCAGCCATCACAATGGAGCTGCAAGCTAACGAACGTTAGGGATTGCCCCGGCCGCGTCCAGATGAAGCGAGCCGGTAGCAGCCCTGTTGCCGCCTGCCACCACGGCTACGGCGGACCTTGGTTACGGAAACTTTATGCGCTTAAAGTCCATTAAACTGGCCGGTTTCAAGTCTTTTGTCGATCCGACCACGGTTAGTTTCCCCAGCAATATGTGTTCGGTTGTCGGCCCTAACGGTTGCGGCAAGTCAAATATTATCGACGCGGTACGTTGGGTCATGGGGGAAAGCTCTGCGAAAACCCTACGCGGCGAATCAATGACCGACGTCATCTTCAATGGCACAACGAATCGCCAGCCCGTGAGCCAAGCATCAATCGAGCTTATTTTCGATAACACCGACGGCAAAATTGTCGGGGAGTATGCTCGCTTTAACGAAATTTCTGTACGACGCCTGGTAGCTCGAGATGGCACGTCTGAATATTACTTAAACGGTGCCAAGTGTCGCCGGCGTGATATCACCGACTTGTTTCTGGGTACCGGCTTGGGGCCACGCTCTTATGCCATTATTGAGCAGGGCATGATCTCTCGGCTCATTGAGTCGAAACCCGAAGAGCTGCGAGTGTTCATCGAAGAGGCCGCGGGCATTTCGAAGTACAAAGAGCGGCGCCGAGAAACCGAAAATCGTATGCGACGCACGCTGGAAAACCTCGAGCGGCTGACAGATCTGCGTGAGGAGCTTGAGCGCCAGCTATCGCACTTGCAGCGACAGGCGCAGGCAGCGGAACGCTACGGTGAATTGAAGGCCGAGGAGCGGGAAATCAAAGCGCAGCTGTTGGCCTTACAGTGGCGCGAGTACCAGCAAAACAGTGAATTGAGCCGGCAACGTATTGGCGAGCTCGAGGTGCAACAGGAGGCCGAGCGTGCGGCTCTTGAGCACGCGCTTGCCAGCATAGAGTCGCTGCGCGTGGCTCTCAGCGATGCCAGTGAACAGTTAAACACTGTACAGGCAGATTACTACAGTGTTGGCGGCGAAGTGACACGGCTCGAGCAAGCCCTGCGTTTTCAGCAGGAGCGTAGGGCCAGTATTTCAGAGGATTTACGCCAAACGGAAGAGTCCTTGCAGGAAGCGCGGGGCCACCTGAACGCCGATCGCGAGCGTCTTGCCCTCTGGCGAGAGGAGCTTGCGTCGATTGAGCCCGAGCTATTAGAGCAGCGAGAGACCGCCGAGGCGGCAGGCCTTGCTTTAGCTGAAGCAGAGCAAGCCATGACTCAGTGGCAAGCTCAGTGGGATACATTTAACCAGCGTGCAGCGGGTCCTAAACAGACCTCTGAAGTTCAGCAAAGCCGTATTGTGTACTTAGAGCAGGTGCTGCGGCGTCTGCAAGAGCGTATCGGTAAACTTGAACTTGCCGCATCTGAGCTCGGTGCCGATGACAATGGCGTATCTGTCGACGAGCTAGATTTGAAGATTGAAGAGATCAATACGATCGTCGCTCAGCACGAAGAGGAAATAGAGCAGCTCGACCAAACGCTTCAGCGGCAGCGCACCGATATGGAACAGTTGCGACAGGAGCAAGATCAATACCGCGTGCGGCTGCAGCAACTTCGCGGTCAGCAGGCGTCGCTAGTGGCACTTCAGGAAGCCGCTACTGAAGACTCGGAAGCAGAAGCGCTTACGGATTGGCTAGCGTCACAGCAACTGTCTCCTGTTGGGTCCGTATTCGAATCCCTAAGTGTGTCTGAGGTCTGGACCGCTGCTGTTGAGCAGGTGTTGGGGAATGCGCTAACCGGGTTATGCATCAGCGACTTGAATCAATTACTGTCGAGACAGTTCGGATCGGCGCCATCGGGTGCCTGTTTGTTAAGCCCAGAGGGTGTGCTGGATGCGCCCGCCGGCACCCTTGCTGCCGAGGTGAAGGGCCCCGCTGCACTCAAGGCCTGGTTGGCAAATGTCTATACCGCGACAGATCTTGCACAGGCTCTAGAGCGCGTGGCGACATTGCCAGAGGGCGCTTCGATCATTACGCCCGAGGGCTTATGGTTGGGTCAGGGATGGGCACGTTCGCGCTCAGCCGCGTTGTCGGGAGCGGGGGTGATCGAACGTAAAGCGGCACTGGAAGCATTACAGCAAGATATCGAACTTACCGAAGCGCAGCTTCTGCAAGTCGATGAGCAATTAGAACAACTGCGTAACCAGCGCCAGGATAGTGAAGCTCAACTCGCCGATGAGCAGCGAAAATTGAAGGAGGCAGTGCGCAGTCAGGCCGACCTCAGCGCTGAACGCAAGACGCAAGTTGCAGCCATTGAGCAAACGCGCCAACGTCAGCAGCAGCTAAATAGTGATTTGGCGGAGGCCCGTGCACAATTCGACAGTGAGCAAACGACCCTAGTGGCCGCGCGCTCTGAGCTGGCTACGGCTATTGAGCAAATGGCCGACGATGGCCGCGAACGGGATCAGCTATTAGCGCAGCGGGATCAATACCGACAAAACCTACAGAATGCCCGGGATCTGTCCCGCGAGGCCCGTGAAGGTGCGCATCGCAGTGATGTGAGGGCGCAGAATCTTCGTACTCAGATCGACACAGTAGCAAGCACCATCAGCCGTGTAGAGCAGCAAGTGGCTCAGCTTGAGCAGCGGGCCGGAGAGCTGGGGAATCAATTGCCCGATGCTGAAGACCCCGATGCTGAGCTGCAAGAGCAGTTAGAAGCACTATTGGCGCGGCGTGTTGACGCCGAGGCGGCCCTCACTTCCGCGCGACAAAAGGTTGCCGAGCACGAGCACGCCATGCGTGAACAGGAGCAAGTAAAGGCTGCGGCAGAGCAGCGTTTACAAGGGGTGCATAGCAGTACAGAGGCCGAGCGGCTCAAGCAAGCCGAGCGCACCGTTCGTATCGAGAACCTTGAATCTCAGCTTCGGGAGATTGAGGCCAATGTGAACGAGGTTGTGGCGTCCCTGCCGAACGATGCGTCCGAGCCTGAGTGGCAGGTGAAGGTAGAGCGGGTGGCCGCCAAAATCCAACGGCTGGGACCCATTAACCTTGCAGCAATCGACGAGTGTGCGCGTCAGTCCGAGCGTAAACAGTATCTCGACGCCCAAGATGAAGATTTGCGGTCGGCCCTAGAGACCCTCGAGTCGGCGATCCGTAAGATAGATAAAGAAACCCGTGCTCGCTTCAAGGAAACCTTCGATCAGGTAAATGCGGGCTTCTCGGCGCTATTCCCCCGGGTATTCGGCGGTGGTACCGCTAGTTTGGAAATGACCGGTGATGATCTTCTCGATACCGGCGTCTCTATTATGGCCAGGCCACCGGGCAAAAAGAACAGCACCATACATTTGTTATCCGGCGGTGAAAAAGCTATGACTGCCATCGCGCTGGTGTTTTCGATATTTCAATTGAACCCGGCACCGTTCTGTATGCTCGATGAGGTCGATGCGCCCCTCGATGACGCCAATGTCGGCCGTTATGCGCGCATGGTTAAAGAGATGTCCGATAAAGTGCAATTTATCTTCATCACCCATAATAAAATCACCATGGAAGTTGCCGATCAGTTAATGGGGGTCACCATGCACGAGCCCGGTGTATCGCGACTGGTAACGGTTGACATTGAGGAAGCTGCGCAGCTCGCAGCCAGTTAGTCACAGATTCTGACCGCGAGGCAGAGGGAGTCATGGATCTTAAAGATTGGATGTTAGTCGTGGGTGCGGGCCTGGTCATGGCTGTGCTCATTGATGCCGCCCGACGCGTTCAGTTACAGCGTCGTAATCACATCCGCATGAATGCAAAGGTACGCCGCGATACCGATGACGACGATGAGCCTTTCAACTTGTTGTCAGAGCTGCCTAACGGTGGTGCGCGTATCGTGCGTCGCGATGACTTACAGCAAGAAACAGCTCCACCTCAGGAGCCGATGGAGACGCTCGTCGAAGACGACGTGTTGCTCGATGGGCAAGGGTGGACTGCCACCGAGCCCGAGTCGTTTAACGACGAGCCTGACCAGGCGCCTTCCCGGGGAGAGACCGGCAGTGATGCCGATGATGCGCTCCAGGATATTAGTGTTGATCCCTTGGTCAAAGAAACGGCTGGGAGTGAGCCCGAATCGCGTACGGCTGCGAATGAGCTCGAATCCACCGTGAATGTGACCGGCGAGACCCTTGATTGGCTGTCGGAACTGGACGCGCCAGAGCTCGAGCCGGAACCCGAGGCGCGCTTGCCCCGTTCTATTGATCCCCATGTGTTCGTTTTAAATGTTGTTGCTCGGGACGACCCGGGTTTCTCGGGCGAGGATGTCTTACATATCTTGCTGGCCTGCGATTTGCGCTTTGGCGATATGGATTTCTTCCATCGTCATGAGCAATCAGCGGGTCGAGGTCCTATTCAATTCAGTGTCGCTAACATGATGAAGCCCGGTGTCTTCGACATTGATAAAATGTCCGAGCTACGCACCCGCGGCCTGATGTTTTTTGTGACGTTGCCGGGACCTGAGGACATGCTGCAGGCCTTCGATTATATGTATGAAACCGCCCGTACCGTCGCGAAGAATCTCAACGGTGATGTGCTTGATGAAACACGTAGTGCCATCACACGTCAGAGCCTAGAGCACATGCGTCAGCAGATTCGAGAGCTTGAGCGTCGCGTCGCGATGGAGCGGCGGCGTCATTGACCCGGTCGATGACACCAGAGCAGGAAATTGAGTCACTCTCGACCCAGCTGAGGCGCTGGAACGAGGCCTATTATCAGCAGGATGCGCCATCGGTGACCGATGCTGAGTACGACCGAACGCTGGCGCGCCTCAGAGACTTAGAATCCCAGTATCCAGACCTTCGCCAGCCCGATTCGCCGACCCAGCGGGTGGGGGCAGCACCCCTCGATGGGTTTAGCACTATCGAGCATAAACTCCCTATGTTGTCGTTAGACAACGCGTTCAGTGACGACGACCTCATAGCCTTTAATGCACGTGTTGAAGAGCGCCTCGGTCAGACAAACGGGGCGTTGCGCTATTGCTGTGAACCAAAGCTCGATGGCATTGCGGTAAGCATTATTTGGCATCGGGGACGACTGTTGCGCGCGGCGACAAGGGGCGATGGCTACACAGGTGAGGACATAACCCTCAACGTTAAGACCGTGCCCAATATACCACTAGTACTCAAATCCGGTGGGTGGCCCGAGTTATTGGAGGTCCGCGGTGAGGTCTACATGCCCCGGGACGGCTTTGAAAAACTCAACGCGCGCGCACGAGCCGCAGGGGAGAAAACCTTTGTGAATCCGCGCAATGCGGCTGCCGGGAGCCTGCGCCAGCTCGATAGTCGCATTACGGCCCGCCGTCCACTGGCCTTGTGCGCTTACTCGTTGGGATATACCGAAGGCGAGTCCCCATTACCCGAGTATCACAGCGACATAATGGCCTTGCTAGGTGAGTGGGGACTGCCCATCTCGGAATATGCACGCACCGTAACCGGTGTCGATGGCTGCATTGGGTATTACAACGACATGGCAGTGCGCCGGGATGGCTTGCCCTTTGATATCGACGGTATCGTTTACAAGATAGACCAATTGGCGCTGCAACAGCGGCTCGGTTTCGTATCTCGGGCCCCCCGCTGGGCCATAGCCCGAAAGTTTCCAGCGCAAGAGGAGTCCACTGAGCTTATCGATGTGGATTTTCAGGTCGGTCGAACGGGTGCTATTACCCCGGTTGCTCGCCTGCAACCGGTGTTTGTTGGGGGTGTCACCGTAAGCAATGCCACCTTGCACAATGCAGACGAGATTGATCGTCTGGGTTTGCGTTTGGGTGACCAAGTGGTGGTGCGGCGTGCGGGCGATGTGATCCCGCAGGTGGTCTCGGTGCTCATCGATCGTCGTCCATCAGATACCCGCGCGATCGCGTTCCCCATCACCTGTCCAGCCTGTGGCTCCGCGGTCGAGCGCGATGAGGGTGAGGCGGTCTATCGCTGCGTCGGTGGCTTAGTCTGCCCTGCACAACGCAAGGCCGCGTTGCGTCACTTTGTCTCCCGCAAGGCCATGGATATTGATGGCATGGGCGATAAGCTTATTGAGCAACTGAGTGACCTCCAGTTGATCACCGGGATTGCAGACATCTACCAACTCACGGCTGATGACCTGATGGGCCTTGAGCGCATGGGCGAAAAATCGGTGGGTAATTTGCTTCATGCCATTGAGGCCAGTAAGGCCACTACGTTGCCGCGCTTCATTTACGCATTGGGCATAAGAGAAGTCGGTGAGAGTACAGCTCGGCAATTGGCCCAATATTTCGGTACCCTAGAGTCACTGATGCAAGCCACCCCAGCGGTCTTGCTGGAGGTGGATGATGTGGGGCCTGTGGTTGCCGAGCATATTCACCAGTTCTTCGGGGAAGTGCAGAATATCAGCTCGATAGATCGCCTGCGGGCATCGGGTGTGCACTGGCCAGATCTCACCGAGGCTGTCGCGCAGGATGCACCGCTAGCGGGGCAAACCTGGGTCGTTACTGGCAAACTGGAAGTAATGGGGCGCGATGAGGCCGAGGCCACCTTGAGAGCGTTGGGTGCTAAAGTGGCATCGAGCGTGAGTGGTAAGACCCATAGCGTCGTGGCTGGCCCCGGCGCTGGCAGTAAGCTCAAGAAAGCGCAAACCCTTGGCCTGGAAATACTCGATGAGGCCGCTTTTCTCAAACTGCTGGAGCGTTTGCAATGAACGGTACTGTACGCCACCTAAACCGTACAAGGGCCCTTCTGGTCGTGCTTATTGTTAGCAGTCTGACCGCTTGCGTCACGTCGCCACCCGACGATGTGGATGATATTTGTGCCATCTTTCGTGAGAAGTCCGGTTGGTATGACGATGCAAAAAGTGCCCGGGCGCGGTGGGGTGTGCCTATTTCGGTGATGATGGCGTTCATGCATCAGGAGAGCCGTTTTGTGGCCACCGCTAAACCCGCTAGGCGGATGATTTGGGGCATTATCCCCGGGCCTCGCGCCTCCGATGCTTATGGATACAGCCAAGCGAAGGATGATACTTGGCGCCGTTATGAGCGCGAATCCGGTAATTATGGCGCCGATCGTGATGATTTTGATGACGCGGTCGACTTTGTCGGCTGGTACAACGACGTTAGCTACAGGACCAATGGCATCGCAAAAGACGACGCGTTTCGTCTGTACTTGGCCTACCATGAGGGCCACGGAGGGTATTCACGAGCCACGTATCGCTCAAAACAATGGCTGGTCGATGTGGCCCGTAAAGTGGATGATCGTGCCCAACGCTACAATCGTCAGCTACAGGGGTGCGTGAAAGAGCTCGAGGACGGAGGCTGGTTTGATTGGTGGTAGTGCCAACGATTGGCTTCGGTGTAACGGTGGTGTCATATTTCCATCATCTAATGGCGTCTCCCGATTAAGCGCGCTGTGACTCATCATGCCTACACATAAAGTTCTCATTGTTGACGACGAATTTGCCATCCGCGATATGTTGAAGATGGCTTTAGAAATTGCCGATTTCGACTGCCTTGAAGCGGAAACGATCCTCGACGCTCACCGCTTAATTGTTGATGAACGCCCCGATATCGTACTGCTCGACTGGATGTTGCCGGGGGGCAGTGGCCTGGAGCTGCTGCGTCGTTTGAAGCGCAATGAGACAACCCGGAACTTGCCGGTCATTATGCTCACCGCGAAAACCGCGGAGGATAACGTTATTCAAGGGCTCGACGTGGGTGCCGATGACTACATGACAAAACCCTTCGCACCGCGGGAATTGATTGCGCGCATTAAAGCGTTGTTGCGACGGTCAAAAGGGGGCGAAGAGCGAGACAAGTTACAGGTGAAAGATCTACTCCTAGATACTGAGAGCCGCCGCATTTTCCTCGCGGATCGACCGGTTGATATGGGGCCCACGGAATTCAACTTGTTACAGTTCTTCATGTCACACCCCGAGCGGGCTTACACACGTAATCAGCTACTTGACCATGTCTGGGGCGCTAACGTCTATGTGGAGGAGCGTACTGTCGACGTTCATATTCGCCGACTCCGCAAGGCGTTGCAGACAGAGTTCGCCGATTACAGCGATCTCATTCAAACCGTTCGAGGAACCGGCTACCGATTTTCAGCACGGGGTTTTGAGGACAGGTGAATCGACGTTATCCGTCGCTGCTCTACGTCTTTCGATGGGCTGTTTTTACCCTGCTAGTGGGTGTGGCTGTCGGTTCGCTACTGGGTCTTCCCCTTGAGGGTCTGTGTGTTGGTTTGGTTTTGGTACTGTTGCACTGGGCCCGTCAACTTCACCGAGCCCAACGTTGGATAGCGGAGCCCAGTGAAGAGCCGCCTGAGGGTTTTGGTGTCTGGGGGCAACTGTTTGATGGTATTTATCTGCTTCAGCGGCGTAACCGGGAAGACAGGCAGCGTCTAGAGTCTGCACTTGATTACCTTCAAGATTCCCTAGCGTCAATGCGCGATGCCGCTGTGATCGTCGACAGGCGTCACAATATTGCCTGGTCCAATGATTCCGCGGACTTTTTGTTGGGTATCAAGTTCCCGGAAGATCGCGGACAGCCGGTACTCAATCTTATTCGTCAGCCAAAATTTCACCAGTATTTTGAACTGGACGCACCTGATGCGCCGCTGCGCATTGATCCAACTACCGAAGGTGAGCGTTGCTTGCAGTTTGAGTTGTCGACATTTGGTGAAGGTGATCGATTGATCTTTGTGCGCGACGTGACCCAGCAGTATCGTTTAGAACAGATGCGTCGAGACTTTGTGGGCAATGTCTCCCACGAGTTGCGCACGCCTCTGACGGTAATAAAGGGCTACATCGACACACTGCAAAATGTGCCTCAGTTCGAAGAGGCCCGATTTCAGCGACCACTGGCACAAATGAACGAGCAAACCGTACGAATGGAGAATTTGCTCAAGGATCTGCTCTGGCTGTCACGTATCGAGAGTGCCGAAACCCTGCGAAAAACCGCCCTAACTGATGTCGCTCAGCTTGTTGGCGAAACCGTTAATGAACTTCGTGCTGCCTACGCTGACAGAGACATATGGCTCACTGTGGACTCGGGGGCTCTTGTCTTGGGTGATCGACAAGAATTACACAGTGCCTTTAGCAACCTCATCATTAACGCATTGAAATACAGCGACGCTGACCAGCCGGTGGATGTACGATGGCTCGAGCACGAGGGTAGGGCGGTATTTAGTGTGCTTGACCGCGGTATAGGCATTGCCAAGCGGCATCTGCCGAGACTGACAGAGCGTTTTTATCGGGTTGATAAGAGCCGAAGTCAGCGCATTGGGGGCACGGGTCTTGGTTTGGCTATTGTTAAGCATGTGGCTACCTCGCACCAAGCGGAACTCACCATTGACAGTGAATTGGGCCAGGGCAGCGAGTTTGCCCTTAGTTTTGAAATAGCTGCGCGAGAGGCCGATGAGGTTCCCATCGCGTCTGGCCCTATCAGCATCAGTTCCTGATGGCTGATCGGTGTCAGCACAAAGCAACGGAGTGTTGGGAGCAAACACCGTGGAAGCTGCTCGGCTACTGGCTGTGCCTATGCTTGTGGGCTTGGATACCGACGGTTGAAGCGAAGCAGAACACTCTGATCATCACCGGCTCCGATACCCTCGGTGGCGTTGTCACCGCTTGGACCCGCGCTTTCCAGGCAAGTAACCCCGATGTGGCGGTGGAAATTCAGGCAGCTGGGTCCGCTGCGGCGCCAACAGCGCTTGCGGAGGGGACTGCCAATATTGGCATGATGTCCCGCGCGATGAGTGATGGTGAGCTCGCTCGATTCGTCGCGCGACGTGGTCATCTACCCACGGCGATTGCCTTGGGCCGCGACGCACTGGTGATTATTGTGGCAAAAGATAATCCGTTGTCAGCCATCGATCGATCAACAGTTGATCGAATTTGGTCCAGCACCCGCTATTGCTCGGGCGGTGCAGCCATTGATAACTGGGGGCAAGTACCGGGTGTAGCGTCAGCCGATCGGTTGACGAGGGTACCGGTAGAGCCGGTGGGTAGAACCTCCATCAGCGGCAGTTACGGTTTTTTTAAAGAGAGGGCCCTGTGCGACGGTGACTTGGCGCCCCATGTGGCACAACTGCAGGGGTTTGCGGCGATCGTTGATCTGGTTGCCAGTAACCCAGGTGCTATAGGTTATGCGGGTCTCGGGTTCGTGGATGATCGGGTCAAAGCGCTTGCATGGTTGCAGCCATCCCAGCCGCCGATGGCGGTTAGCTACGCAACAGCCGATGCTTGGGAGCGCTACCCGTTGGCACGAACAGTCATGTTTTACCTTGCAACCCCTCCAGATGTGGCGCCGGGGCCCCTGGAGTGCCGCTTCCTGGCCTTTATTCAGGAACCCCAAGCCCAGCAAACCTTGCGCGACCATGGCTTCATTCCCATGGCAAACACCAACAATAGCGGTGTTACTACCGGTGGCTGCTGACAGACGTAGACATCGCATCGATGTTGCCGCGACCCTGAGTGTGCGCGTGGCGAGTTTTTTGGTCATGGCCGCTATTGTCGGCATGCTGCTGCAATTGGTGTTGTCAGCCCTACCGTTGCTGCAGAGCCCCCAGCCACAGTCGCTATCTGCCACCTCTATCCCCATTGCTTTGTCAGACTTGAAACCAGCACGCCCTGATTGGGTCCCGCGTCAGTTTGATAGGGTTACCTGGGAGTCGACGGAGCATGAGCGGGTATGGGTGGCGGTTGGCTCCGATGGCTTAACTGGGGGGCGACTCCTGCGACGTGATGTTAATTGGCCGACTCAAAGTGAAGCACTACCCATACCGGTAATGCCGAGCGGCACCCGCATCAGCGCATTGCATATCAGCGGTACCCTCGATTGGCTCATCGTACTGGCGGACACAGGCGATTATTGGGTGCAAAGTCTGCGCAATGACGATCACGAGACAGGTGCTGTGCCTCCCCATGTCGGTGCTGTATGGAGCCCTGGAGGCCGCAGTTTAATCCTGCAGCAAGATATGAGCTTTCACGTGTTGCATAAGGTCATGGTCCACGGTTACCCGGTATTGCGGCCTATGACCACTATGGAGATGAGCAATCGCATACTCGGGCTGGCCATAAGTCCTGACGGTGATCGGATGGTACTGGCAACAGATCAACCAGCGCTGCAGGTTTGGCT
>CAJXNM010000046.1 GCA_913057135.1 uncultured Halieaceae bacterium | reverse complement strand
GATCCGCCAGTGATGCGGCCTGCGGTGACAGTGGTGGGCATCGCATTGGCGTTGGCATTGGCATTGGCATTGGCATTGGCATTGGCGCCATGACGCTCCCTGCTGTCATGACTCACCGCAACCGTGCGCCAAATACACTCTTGCCAACGAACCAGGCGATAACGATCCACAGACAGGCTTGGCAGGGCATCCGGCGCCGCCTCAAGGACTTGCCGGGCAAACTCCTGTAAGCGTTGCCGCGGCGGTGATGTTATGCCCTCTAGGCTGAGCCACAGGTGTAACTGCGCCGCCAATGAATCGGGGTCTTGGGCATCCCACCGCAGCCCTTGATCACCGAAGGTGTTTGATACAAGGGCAAGCTCGCGATCCTCGAGCGCTGAGACCGCTTGGCGCTGAAGCTCCCCGGCACGGCTTAAGGTTTGCACCAAACCGGGCCAACGGCTGCGCAATTGGGGCAGCACCTTGTGACGCAAAAAATTACGGTCGAAACGCAGGTCATCATTACTGGCATCGGTGACGAAGGGCAGCTGCTGCGCTTGCACGTAAGCGTCGAGTGATGCCCGGGGGACGGACAACAGAGGCCGGCACAAACGCGCCGCGCCCAAGCTGCGAGTAACCGGCATACCCGCCAGTCCGCGAGGCCCTGCCCCACGCAGCAAACGATACAAAATGGTCTCGGCCTGATCATCGGCGTGGTGAGCCATGAGTAAGACATCGCCCTCAGCGACCATCTCCTCGAACACCCCATAGCGAGCCTTGCGCGCAGCCGCCTCGAGCCCTTGGTCCGATGCTGTCTGAATACTCACTCGCTCAGACCGAAGGGTAAGGCCCCGCTGGCGTGCATGCTGGGCACAAAGGGCGGCCCAGTCATCGGCCTGGGGCTGCAGCGCGTGGTTAACGTGAACCACACACAGCTCTGGGCCCGAGTGGGACTGGCACCAACGGTGCACAAGGTCTAAAAGGGCAACGCTATCGCTGCCACCGCTCAACGCTACCCACCAGCGGGATGCGTCAGTGAGCGTGCGCAGATGAGGGTCAATGACCGCGATGAGATCACGGTCTGTGGCCATTAATTACCGTAGGACATAAGGCGGGTATAGCGGGCCTCGAGCATGGCATCGGTGTCCATGGCGGCAAGCTTGTTAATTTGCTCGGCCACGTGCTCACGAATACGCCGCGCCATTTCGGGTACGTTTCGATGGGCGCCACCCATGGGCTCTGCAATGGTGGCATCTACAATACCGAGCTCTTGTAGGGTGGTAGAGGTTACACCCATGGCAGCTGCGGCATCGGGGGCAAACTCGGAGCTCTTCCAAATGATATTGGCGCAGCCCTCGGGGGATATCACGAAATAGGTTGAATACTGCAGCATAGCCAGGTGATCACCCACACCGATACCCAACGCGCCGCCCGAGGAACCCTCACCGATCACGACACAAACGATGGGGGTGCGCAGCCGCGACATCACCGCCAGATTTTGGGCAATAGCTTCTGAAATACCACGCTCCTCGCTATCTATACCTGGGTATGCCCCGGGGGTGTCGATAAGGGTCACAATGGGCATCTTGAAGCGCTCGGCCATTTCCATAAGACGCAGTGCTTTGCGATACCCCTCGGGCTTGGGCATACCGAAGTTCCGGTATACCTTATCTTTCACCGCACGACCCTTCTCTTGACCGATCACCATCACCGGCTTGCCGTTGAGGCGTGCCACACCACCGACAATGGCTTTGTCGTCACCAAAGCGGCGATCGCCGTGAAGCTCGTCGAACTCGGTGAACAGATGGGGAATATAGTCGAGGCTGTAGGGGCGCAGAGGGTGGCGCGCAACCCGCACGATATCCCAGGGGCTTAAGTTGGCGTAGATTTTCTGGGTAAGGCTGTCGTTCTTGGCCTGCAGCTTCTCGATTTCTTCGCCCAAGTTGATGTCGGCGTCGGAACCCACATTGCGCAGCTCTTCAATCTTGGCCTCGAGCTCGGCAATGGGTTGTTCGAAATCGAGGTAGTTGGGGTTCATGAATGCATCCTGACACAATCGTTGTAGGGCGCAACCTTATACCGAACTGGGTGAAATTGCAGCCTGTGGTTGGCACTGATGATGGGCTCGCCTCTCCCAACATTAACTGAATTCGGCCGACGGCATGCAAAACTCACCCTACCCGGGCGGGCGCCCGGCTACCCACTTACCGCTGTGGTTTGATGGCACAAAAGCATATTCACCCATCAAGGCACGACGGAGTTGACTTAATGGCAACACACCCGTATCGTTGCCATTAAGTCAACAGAGGTTGCAGTGCACATTATTTCACGACGCCCTTTTCTGGAAGCCGCCTTTAACCATCCAACGTGCGAGCTGGCGCTGCTGGATACATACACGCTATTAAAAAAATCGAGTTTTTCGTCTCCTGAACACATGAGGCAGTGTTTTCCTTCTCTCGATAATTTCAAGTACAAAGACAAGTGGTGGGTCATTGACATAGGTAGCAACAAACTAAGACTGATTGCGTACGTGCAGTTCCAACAGAATAGGATGTACGTCAAACACATCGTGACACACGCTGAGTACGACAAACTCTGCAAACGCTTTGCAAAGGAGAGACAAAAATGACTGTCGTTGCAATGAAAGATACTTTTTGCGATTTTGCACGGGTGGCCGCGCCGTTTCTGCACATTAGTGATGCGTCACATTATGAAGAGACGCTTGCGCTGATAGAATTGCTGTTGGAAGAGGCGACTGATTCAGACGAAGACCCTCTGAACGCAATCATCGATCTCCTTAGCCGCGCTGTAGAGTCCTACGAAAATACCAATCAGGACATCAAGGACTTTGAGCAACGCGTGGCTTCGCAGCAGCCGGACATCGCCGCGTTACGTGTATTGATGGATCAGCATGGGCTGGGTTGCAGCGATTTGCCGGAAATCGGATCGAAGTCGATGGTATCTAGGGTACTCTCTGGGGAACGCAGCCTAAACAAGGCACACATAAAGGCTTTGGCTGAGCGCTTTCAACTTAGCCCAAATGTATTCTTCTAGGTATGGACACTAGGATTTGTCTGAGCAGTTAACACCACTAACCGCACCACGCCTCATCCTCGCCCCCATGGAGGGCGTGGTCGATGCCATCATGCGCGACATGCTTACCCAAATCGGTGGTTACGATCGCTGCGTGACCGAGTTTGTGCGGGTATCGCAAACCGTGCTGCCAAAGCGTGTATTTTTTCGATTGTGGCCAGAGCTGCTCACCGACGGCTGCACCCCAGCAGGTACGCCGGTTTACGTGCAGTTGCTGGGCAGCGACCCAGCACTAATGGCACGCAATGCTCAGGTGGCCGAGGCGCTGGGTGCACCGGGCATTGATATTAATTTTGGCTGCCCTGCAAAAACCGTAAATAAATCCGAAGGGGGCGCCGCCCTACTTCGCACCCCCGAGCGTATCCGTACCGTGTGTGCTGCGGTGCGCGATGCGGTCTCACCCAGCATTCCCGTAACCGCCAAAATACGCTTGGGTTTCGATAGCGATGAGCATTTCGAAGCCATAGTTGATGCGGCAACCAGCACAGGTATTACCGAACTTATCGTGCATGCGCGAACCAGGCAACAAGGCTACCGCCCCCCAGCCTACTGGCCACGACTAGCAGCCGCGCGACAACGCTCACCGGTACCGGTCATTGCCAATGGCGAGTTGTGGTCAGTGAGTGATATTGAACAATGCCACCGGGACAGTGGCTGTACCGACTTCATGCTGGCCCGCGGCGCACTATGTCGTCCCGATTTAGCCCAAGCCATACGCGCCCATAGTGCGCAAAAGCCCTTTGACCCCATGGGCTGGCAGAGGGTACAACCACTACTGCTTGAGTTCATGCACCGAAACGCGGAACGCTACGAGCCCAAATACGCGGTTAACCCCTTGAAGCAGTGGCTGGTGTACTTGCAACACTATTTCCCACAGGCTGGGGCCTTGTTTGCGCAGGTTAAGCGCATCAAGGAGTTTGATGATATGGAACGGGCATTGCTTGGCCGTCCGCCTCGGTTAGATGAGGCAGCGTAAACAGTACCGCCGACAACAACACCTGCAACACCAACCAGAACAATACCCAAAATAAGGGACAACCCCATGACCACCACCGCTCCTGCCAATACCGCAGCCCTCGATCATTCACGTGATTTCTTGGGGCACCCGCGGGGTCTGTATATCTGCTTTGGCACCGAGCTATGGGAGCGGTTCTCCTTCTACGGCATGAAGTATCTGCTGCTCTTGTATCTCACCAAGTACCACCTATTCAGTGACGCCGATGGGCTTGGTATTTTGGGTAGTTACGCGGCGTTGGTTTACGCCATGCCGGTCATCGGTGGGCTCATTGCCGATAGGTACTTAGGCATGCGCCGGGCCGTGGTATTCGGGGGATTGCTACTAGCGGCCGGCCATTTGGGCATGGCGTTTGAAGGTGAGCAAGCTCGACTGATCGGCGATGCGGTTCAGCGCGACGACAGCGCATTACAAGTCTTTTATCTCTCACTGGCGCTCATCGTGATGGGCGTGGGTTTCCTCAAGCCAAACATCTCGACGGTGGTGGGTAAGCTCTACAGCGAGGGCGACCCACGTCGCGATGCGGGCTTTACCATTTTTTACATGGGCATCAATTTAGGGGCCTTCACCGCAACCCTACTCTGCGGCTGGTTGGGTGAAGTCTATGGCTGGGGCTACGGTTTCGGTGCCGCTGGTATCGGTATGTTGCTGGGTTTGGTGCTGTTTCTGTGGGGACAACCCCTACTCGAGGGCCACGGGGAAGCCCCAGACGATGCCAAACTGCGTGAGC
Source organism: uncultured Halieaceae bacterium (assembly GCA_913057135.1). Lineage (GTDB taxonomy): Bacteria > Pseudomonadota > Gammaproteobacteria > Pseudomonadales > Halieaceae > Luminiphilus. Next base: position 15,730 of record CAJXNM010000046.1, on the reverse strand, counting down.
CGGTGGGGCCAGTATCCTTAGAGTACGCGTTGTACGGCGCCGGTTTATTGGGCGTTTTGGCGGTTTGGCAGCTAATTCAATTCAGTGCCGCGGTGGGCTGGGTGCTTAACGGCGTATCCATTGCCGTCTTGGCAGGTTTGGTGTGGTTCCTCAGTTTTCGCTGCAACAAAGTCGAGCGGGATCGCATGATCGTGTTGATTACTCTGACGCTATCGACCGTGGTGTTCTGGGCGCTATTTGAGCAAGCGGCGGGATCCATGACCCTCTTTGCCGACCGAGGCACCGATCGGCAGTTGTTCGGCATCACACTTACCGCATCGCAATTTGGCGCCGCTAACTCCTTCTTTATTTTCACCCTAGCACCGGTATTTGCTGTGCTTTGGACACAACTGGCCAAAAAAGGGCTAGAGCCCAATACACCGGTTAAGTTTGCACTGGGTATTGCCCAAGCGGGCTTGGGCTTTGGGGCGCTGGTTTATGGCGCACAGCACCCCAACGAGGCGGGCTTGGTGTCAGCCTGGTGGCTGGTGTTGGCTTATCTACTTCACACCACTGGGGAGCTTTGCTTGAGTCCCGTTGGGTTATCGGCGGTAACCAAACTGTCGGCGCCTGGCGTTGTGGGCGTCATGATGGGCACCTGGTTCCTAGCCACCGCCTATTCATCATGGGTTGCTGCCCAAATGGCCGCCCTAGCCCACACCCCCGCTGCCGATGCGGTCGACAGTTTGGGGGGATTTATTGGGCTGTTTGACCAGCTCCTGTGGCTGGGCCTTGGGGCGGGTGTATTGCTGCTGTTGGTTACGCCGGTTTTGAAGCGGTTGATGCATGGGGTGCGCTAGGAGTATCGCTAGCAATACCTAGACCTCCTGTCATCCGCCGGACCCGTTGCTGCCAATCCCAACCAATGAGGTACAGCGCGGGCACCATCAGTAAACTCACGAACAGCGCAAACAACACGCCGAACGACAGCGATAACACCGCCGGTTTCAAGAACTCTGCAGTTGTAGAGCGCTCGGCCATAATAGGAATAAGCCCCACAAAGGTGGTGACCGTGGTCAGCAAAATAGGCCGGAAGCGATTCACCGCCGCATCGACCACGGCTTCGGGTGACGTTAACCCATCTTGCTCGCGCCGTCGGATGTAATCGACCAGCACCAAATTGTCGTTGACCACCACGCCTGCGGCTGCGCCAATACCGAAGTACGAGAACAACGCCATGGGCAAATCGAATAGCAGATGCCCAAAAATGGCGCCCATAAAGCCGAAGGGGATGGCCGTCATTATGAGCAAGGGCAGTGAGTACGACTTAAAGGCAATGGCAATGAGCGCGTAAATGACAAACAGCGCCACGGTATACAGGGCACCAATCTCACTGAAAAACTCGTCTTCCGATTCTTGGCTACCACCGCGCAGAACCTCTAGACCCGGGAACTGAGCTTTTAGCTCAGGAATAAAATCGTCGTCTACCGCCTTTGAGATCTCATTCACCGCATCGCGATCGACATTGGCCTGTACCCGCACTACTCGCTGGCCATTGCGCCGGGATATCCGCTGCACGCTCTGTCCTAAACTCACCTCGGCCACCGACTGCAGAGGAATACTGCGGCCATCGGGCGTACGAATCATAAAGTCATTAAGTGACGCCAACTGCTGCCGAGCATCAAGGGGATAGCGCAACATGACCCGCACATCGCCGTATTCTCGGGGCAAGCGCTGCACCTCTTCACCGTAATAGGCTTGTCTTACCTGTTGCGACAGCGCCGCCAAGGACACACCCAATTTCTCGGCGCCTGGTTTAAGTTGGAAGTGCAGCTCATTGAGCTCACCCCGCTGGTCATCGCGCACAAAAAAGGCGGCTTCGTAACCCTGCAGGTGTAACTGGAGCTGCTCGCTGGCGCGCTTCAATGTGGTCATGTCGTTGTGTTGCAGCAGAAACGTGACGCTGGGGGTGTTGTCATTCAAGGTGTAATTCACCTTGATTTCATCGGCGTCGGGAATCTCGCCCACTAGCTCTCTCAATCGTTCGGCCGCCTCACGAGCGCTGAGATCGCGAGTTTCAGGGGGCGCTAGGCGAACAATGGCCACCACTGAATCACGCCGTGACCGGGTATACCAACCCTCTATCAACGCGCCGCTACCCTCGCCAGAGGCGCTGGCACGTTCGATCACCTCTTTCTCAAGCTGTTTCTCGGCAGTTTGTAACTGTGCCAGCACCTCGAGTGCCCGATCGTAGGGGGTGCCAGTTGGCAGATTCACATTAATGTAAATCTGATCGCTCTCTACCTGGGGCATGAAGTAAAACTTCACCCACCCAGTGGCGAATAGTCCCACGGAAATCATGAAACCACCCACAAACACCATAGCAGTGGTGTAGCGACGTGCTAAGCAGCGCTCGAGTACGGGGCGATAACGGGTGTGGGCAAACTCGACGATCTTGTGGGCAATTTGCTGCTGCTTAAGCGCCAAGCCCTTGAGATTCTCTCTAGGCTCCACGTGACGCAGGTGCGAGGGCAGAATAAAAAATGCCTCAATGAGCGATATGACCAACGCAAGGGTAATTACAATCGAGAGCTGGCGTGTCACTTGGGCATCTATGCCCGAGACAAACAGCCACGGCGCAAACGCAACAATGGTGGTTAGCACTGCAAAAATAACCGGCCGCGCCACACTCAGGGTGCCTTCTATGGCCGCTTGCTCACCGGGCAAACCCATGTGGGTGTGATGGTGGATACTCTCGCCCACCACGATGGCATCATCGACCACAATGCCCAGCACCAGTAAGAAGGCGAAGGTGGAAATGACGTTTAGGGACACATCGTTGGCAGGCAACAGCGCAAAGGATCCCAAAAACGCCACACCAATCCCGGCGGTTACCCAAAGGGCCACCTTCGGGCGCAGGGTGAGGATAAGCACCACGAATACCAAGATCAGCCCAAGCACCGAGGATTCGGTAATAAGATCCATGCGCGAGGTGTAAATATCGGCGGTATCGAACCATAGCTGGACCTTCACGCCTTCTGGCAACGTGCGGTTCACTGCCTCTATCCAGGCTTTGGTAGACTCGCTGGACTTCACCACCTGCATATCGTCGGTGGATTGCACCTGCAGCAATACCGCCGGCATACCGTTCAGGGTGGCCAGTATTTTCTCTTCTTCAAAGCCATCGATAATACGGGCAACATCCCCCACCCGAATCACACCACCCGCCTCGCTTTGGCGCACAATAATGTCGGCGAAGTCGCGCTCGGTATCCGCAAGGTTCAACACCCTGAGCTGAATATCGCCGGTGGCAGTGCGCACCTGCCCCGAAGAAAGGTTCAGGGAGCTGCGCCGAATAGCGTCGGCCACTTGGGTGAAGGTGATGCCGTAACGGCGCAGGGCCGCTTCCGACAGTTCAATGGTGACCTCCTCGGGGCGCGCCCCAAAGAGTTCCACCTTTGAGATAAAGGGCTGGGTGGCAAAATCATCGCGCAGATCTTGGGCCAGGCGGGTGAGCGCCCGCTCGCCAATATCCCCAACCAGCGCCACGCGAATCATTTCCTGGCGCCACTCTACCCGGCGCACCCGCGGGTTTTCGATATCGCGGGGAAACGAGGTAATGGAATCAACGGCGTTAGTCACATCGTTCAGAAAGCCATTCAAATCAATGCGCGCATAAGTCTCGACGGTAACGACGCCCACACTTTCCCGGGACTCGGAATACACTCTATAGACGTTACTGACGTTGTCGATGGCATCTTCAATGCGCTGGACAATCTGCTGTTCGACCTCTTGGGGTGAGGCGCCGGGCCAAACGACCTCGACCTGCACCTCGTAAGGGCTTACCGAGGGGAAGGCTTCTTTTTCGATATTGCTAAGGCCCAGCCATCCAGAGATAACAATACCCAGCATTAATAAATTGGCGGCAACCGGATTACGGACCCACCACGCGATTAAAGCTTGCATGTGCGGTCTCCTTAGTCGGCAGCGAAGGGTTCGTTACCACCCGCGGCAGTGGATGGACTGCCGATGGCCTCGAGGCGCATACCAGGAATAGGGTTGCGAATAGCCGATACGATGACTTGCTCACCCGCTGAAATGCCCGACGCCAAGATGGCCTGACTGCTATTTTGGTAAATGAGCTCCACGTCTCGAATGGCCAACTGACCCTCGCCGGTGAGCACAAATACCCGATTACCCGCACGTAACGCCTCGTTAGGTATCTGGATCGCATTGCTCACGGTTCGACCACCGATGGCTGCATCCACAAAGAGTCCCACCGCCAGTGGCATATTGCCCTCGGCAGCGCCTTTGGCGTACGGATCATCGACAGTTGCCGTGGCATATACCACGCGGGTGGCGGGGTCTATGGTGGCGTCAATGCGTTTGATAACCCCCCGCCAGCGACGATATGCGCCGGCAACCTCGGCGCCCAAATCTACCGGCAACCCGGCATCGGGGCCTGCGGTGTAGCCAATGGGCACACCCAACGCCCCTAGCTGACGATCGGTAATGGGCAGGCGGATTTCAACGCTGTCGGTCGCAAAAGCCGAGCCTACGACGCGCCCAGGGCTTACAAACTGCCCAAGATCTACCGAGGTAGCGGCCACTCGCCCCTCGTAGGGCATGCTGATGCGGGTGCGCGATAAATTGGTATTCGCCAGTGACAGGTTCGCCTCTGCTGCTTCAACAGCGGCCTGCGCCCTCGCAACTTGGGGTTTTTTCAGCGCCAAAGGCGATGGGTTCTTGGTGCCCGCCAACTGCTTGCGTGCTACATCGGCGTCAGCCAAAGCTTGCTCTAAATCAACTTTAGCCGCCGCAAGGCGCGCCTCGGCCTCATTCACCGCAGCGCGATAATCGGTGTCGTCGATGGTAAGCAGCGCCTCACCCGGAGCAAACTTGCCCCCTTCGATGAACTCGGGGGATACCGCCACTACTCGGCCGGCCACTTGCGCCACGATGTCGGAACTGACGGTCGCTCGAACCTCACCATGGGTCTCCACACGCAATTGTGAAGCACCCGCCTGAGCCAAGGCAGTGTAAACGCTTAGCGGTCGTGGAGGGGTGGCAGCCACGTCGGGCTGGGGTTTGGTGGCGTTGATGAGCACCAAAACACCGATGCTGGCTAGCAAAACCCCAGCGGGTAAAGCCGCTTTTTTCATGCGCTTGAACATAACAACTCCCTGTTAGTAGAACGACATCCTGTCGATGCGAGACCCGTGCCGTCCGGTGGCATAGCCCGCGGGCCTCAGTGTAACAACGATTACGGGTAATCAGTAAGGTGTGTAATCAAACTTTTGTCCACCGATGCTGGCTTCGTACATCAAACCGCCTTTGGCAATGGTGAACACGGCCATGCCCTTGCGGTAGCCGCCATGCTCAACGGTGGCGTTGTTCTGATTACCCGACACCGAGGTGCCCGAACCGCCGCCGGTGCTGGCTTCCACCCCCGCCGCTGCGGTCAGTGCAATGGCGGTAGCTTGGGCACCGAATTCGAAATTACCCGAGGTGAATTCCTTGAAGGCGTTTTCATCGCGAAACAGCACCAATTGACTGTAGGTCTGCCCGCCTAACTGGAAACCCACGGTGACTTGGGTCATGGCCACTTCACCGACCATGCTGCTGCGCGCGAATACCCGGCCCTCGCCGTAGGCACCGCCAATGAAAATGCCGCCCTTACCGATGGTGGGGAAAATGGCGTAGCCGTAGGCACCGTCAATCATGGTCTCGGCACCCGCCTTGCGGAAGCGATCGACAGCGGCCTGATACTGATCGGCGCTAGCGTTTAAAGCCACAACACTGAGCAAGAGCGCGCTAAGTAGTTGGTGTAATGGACGCATAAACATCACCATTTGTAGGGTTATTGCAGGGAAAACGACGCTATTTGGACGAAAACAGCACAGAAACTGCTTCCTGGGAATCCGCCGCTTATCACGGGCCGTAACTATAAAACCAACCAAGGAGTACCGCTATGTTGAATCCTGCCACTATGCCGCTGACCTTCCCCGGCAGCAGCGCCAGTTCCGAAGCACAGCGGGTGCGCGAAGCACTAGAGGCCCGAGGGCTCGAAACCCCGCTGACTGACAATGGTCTTAGTCGCGAGCAGAAGTACAACATCATCCGCGATGCCTTCACCGACATTACCTCGGCCCTGGGGCTCGATCTTACTGACGATAGCCTGTGCGAAACCCCACACCGCATTGCGAAAATGTATGTGGATGAGGTGTTTTCAGGGCTCGATTACGCCAGTTTCCCCAAGATTTCTGTCATCGAAAACAAGATGCAAGTGGAAGAGATGGTGCTTATCGACGATATCGATATGACCTCTACCTGCGAGCATCACTTTGTGACTATCGATGGCAGCGCCAAAGTGGCCTATATCCCCCAGAACAAAATTATTGGGCTCAGTAAAATCAACCGGATTGTGCGCTTCTTCGCCCAGCGGCCCCAGGTACAAGAGCGCTTGACCCAGCAAGTATTGGTGGCGCTGCAAACACTGCTAGAAACCGATGATGTGGCAGTGTCCATGGATGCGGTGCACTACTGCGTGAAATCGAGGGGTGTGATGGACAGCAGTTCGCGTACCCGCACCACCGCACTGGGCGGCGCGTTCAAGAGTGATGCGAGTACTCGGGCAGAGTTTCTGAGCTAAGCCAGTTACCTCTCGAGGGGCTCACCATTCAATGGGCTTGCCATCCCAATCGAGGTAGGCAAGCTCGTGCCCCTCGGGCAGCGTGTCTAGCAGTGTCAGCAAGCGGCTGGCCACGAAATCCGGACTGAATAGCTTTCCCTCTGGCACTCCCCGTTGGAACGGCTTACTTATGGCGGTGTCGACGGTACCTGGATGAAACGCCAGCACCGCCGCTTTCGGATTCAGACGCTGCAACTCAATCGCGGCGCATTTCAAGAGCATGTTCAGGGCTGCTTTGCTGGCCCGGTAACTGTGCCAGCCACCCAGTCGGTTATCGCTAATACTGCCGACCCGTGCAGAAAACACAGCCACCTTGGGTGCGGGTGCTTTGACTAACAGATCAGTGAACGCCCCCAAGCAGAGCGTGGGTACTACGGCGTTAGTCTCTAGCACTTCCACCATAGCCGCTCGTTGCAAACGCTTCATAGTGCGCTCGGGGCGAATACGCTCGTTATGTAATACGCCATTACAAATGACGAGTCGCGCCAGCGACAAGGGGTGCTCCGTAAGCAGGGCCGAGACGCCGTTTACAAGCTCAGCAATACCGTCGTCAGAATAATCACAGGGGCAGTGCCATGTAGCGCCATGACACGGCGGCTCGCTTGAGCGACTTGCGGTGACCACCGAATACCCCTGAGCAATAAACTGCTGGGCGACGGCAGTGCCCAGACCACCCCCAGCACCAACGACCACCACTAACTGACCATTCGGGACCGGTGGAGTATTTAGCGTTGGTTGAACAGGATTTGTCATTGGCTGCCTTTTCTGAGAGAGATCGCGTAGCTTTTCACTGAAGTGCTGCCAGTTGTACGGGGCTCGCCGCAGGTAAGATTGACGGGGTGCAAACATCGCCACCCTACTTGTCTAGACGGCACAAGTCGCCATTGCGAGACACCTACATTTAACCCCAGTGAGCTAGGAGCCATCACCGTTACGGGTAATTTGACCAGCTACCCTTCTGGGGCTTTGCAGCGCGATGCTGGCACTGGCAAGCTGCCCCTCCGACTAACTCCTTACTCAGGCACCCCTGAAAACCCCCATGCGCAGCCTTCGTTCCATGTTCTCACTGCTGCTGGCCACCTCACTCCTATTGGTGGCTCACGGCCTGCACCTGACGCTGTTGCCGCTGCGGGCGGGCACTATTGGGTTTTCCGAGGGCACTATTGGCCTTAGCGCATCGTTTTATTACCTAGGCTTTGTAGCCGGTTGCTTTTGGGTGCCCCGCATCATTGCCCGGGTGGGCCATATCCGTATTTTCGCGGCACTGCTGGCCCTGTTTACCTGCGCCATGTTAGCCATTGACCTCACTCAAAGCCCCATTGCTTGGTTCCTGCTGCGCTTTACCGTAGGCGCTACCGTTTGCGGTGCTTATACAGTCATTGAGAGTTGGCTCACCGACCAAACACCGCCGGATTCACGGGGACAAGTGCTGGCGGTGTACACCTTTTTGGTGCTCAGCTCGATTACGGTTGGTCAGTTCCTCATTAACCTTGCTCCTATTGGCAGCTCTACACTGTTCATTGCCACCGGCATGCTCATCTGCCTCGCCATCATCCCCGTAGCGCTAACCAAATCGTTAGCGCCGGCGCCGGTTCCTAGCACCAAGCTCAGCTTTAGTTTGCTGTATCGCCGCTCGCGCACCGCCTTTGCCGGAGCGCTCATTTCCGGCATTGTCATGGGAAGCTTTTGGAGCCTTGGGGCCCTTTATGCCCTGCGCGCAGTCCCTGAAGAGGGCTTCGTGCCGCTCTTCATTAGCGCCATAGTCATAGGGGGTGCAGCAGCTCAGTACCCTATTGGCTGGTTATCAGACCGGATTGACAGGCGCTGGATGCTTAGCGCCCTGTGTGTCATTACTGCCGCTGCCAGCGTGCTCATGACCTTTTCAAATGCTAGCCAGTGGCTACTGGCCGTGGGCTTCTGTTTTGGTGCCAGCTCTAACGCGCTGTATGCCATAAGCCTTGCTAAAGCTGCCGATAACTCAAAGCAAAGCGAGTTTGTCATTATTGCCTCGTCAGTGTTGCTACTGAACTCCATCGCCGCGGCTATTGCGCCTCTGCTGCTGGGCCGAGTCATGGTGTTTTTGGGCGATGAGTCACTGTTCTTGGGCTTAGCGCTAGCCTCTGGGGTAGCGGCGGTTTACATTGGCCTCCAGTCGGTAAGCGGTAAATCGGTGGTAGTAGATGAACAAACACCCTTTGTGGCATCGGGTTACGAAACGGTGCCAGCAAGTTTTGATAACGACCCAAGAAGCCCCGACGGTAGCGAAGCCGATTTAGAGCCCATGCCCGAGCGGCCCGCTTACGCCGAGTTTGAGGCGGAATTTGATTTTGATGAGCTGCTAGAGGAGGAGTGAGGACACTCCCCCGCCAACGAGGATGGTACACCCATGGGATCGTGCTTTGGCTTCGTGCAAAAGCTACCAACCCACCACGGTGCCATCCTTACGCATTTCAGTGGCACCGCTGTAAACCCCTGTCTCTGGGTTACGCTGAACAGCCTGGTAGCCCCCAAACATCACGCCCCGGTCATTCACTTCCACGTTGTGCCCCAAGGCCCGTAGCGACTCGACGGTTTTCTCGGGCACGCCCGGCTCCACATACAACACACCATAGCTACTGGCATCACCGCCATCGGGGCTCGGACCGCCGCTATGTAAGAATCGAGCGGCATCACCTGCTTCTTGTACATTCATACCGAAGTCCACCATGTTCACCAGCACCTGCACATGGCCCTGGGGCTGCATGGAGCCACCCATCAGCCCAAAGCTCATCCAGGGCTTACCATCGCGGGTGGCAAAGGCTGGAATAATCGTGTGGAACGGCCGTTTAGCAGGGGCATAACTATTGGGGTGATTAGGATCTAGCGAGAATAGCTCGCCCCGGTCTTGCAACATAAAGCCTAAACCTCTGGGAACCAGTCCAGAGCCCATACCACGGTAGTTAGATTGTATGAGTGACACCATCATGCCGTTTTTGTCTGCCACTGTAAGGTAGGTTGTATCACCCTCGCCTTCCAAGGGCTCGGCGACTGCTTCCGGTGTGAGTACCGCATCTTTCTTGATTCGGGCAAATTGCCGGCGGGCTAAATCCTCTGACAACATCCAATCGATGGGAAGTTCAGCATGGGCCGGGTCCGCAAAGGTTTGCGCCATCACCTCAAAGGCCAAGCGTTTGCTCTCCACCATCAGGTGAAACAACTCAGGGGAGCCCCGCTCGTATTGGCGCAAGTCGGTTTGCTTCAAAATATTTAGCATCATGAGCGCCGCAAAGCCTTGCCCATTAGGCGGTAACTCCCAGAGGGTTGCGCCGTGATATTCGACCCCGCGCGGCTGCACCCACTCGCCCTTGTGACTGGCAAAATCGGCGGCGGACAGATCTGCACCTATCTCATGAAAATACGAGGCCATGCGCTTGGCGATACTGCCTTTATAGAAGCTATTACGCCCCTCTTTACCGATGGTTTCTAAAGTATCGGCAAGGTCAGGATTACGAAACACCTCACCAGCCACGGGCGCCTCACCACCTGGGAAATACGTGGCCTCAGCGTTCGCGAACTCCTCAATCATGGGGGCCACATCGCGAAAGCGCTTGAGATTTGCAGCAAAGCCATCGGCAATCACTGGTGATACCGGAAAACCCTCTCGGGCATAGGTAACCGCTGGTGCGAGTACTTGAGACATAGGCAGCTTGCCCCAGCGCCCGTGCAGGGCAAACCAGCCATCGACGGTACCGGGCACGGTCACCGCCAAACTCCCGTGGGAGGGAATACCTTCGTAATCGGCAGGTAATTGACCACTGGCTTTCATGTCGGCAATGCGTGCTTTCAGAGCATCGATATCACGGGTTAATGGGGACCGACCCGAGCCGTTGTAACCATAAAGCTGCTCTGTGGCTGGGTCCCAGACAATGGCAAATAAATCGCCGCCGATGCCATTGCCCGTCGGCTCCATAAGGCCAAGGGTGGCATTGGCTGCAATTGCGGCATCCACTGCTGAGCCTCCTGCTTGCAAAACATCCAAGGCCACCTGAGACGCCAGAGGTTGGGCAGTCGCTGCCATGCCATTGAGTGCAAACACTGGACTTCGCGACCAATCGGCGCCCACAGGGCGAGCACCTGGCCCTAATGGTTCGGCGCTTACTGGCGACAATGGGCCACTAGCTATACAGACAAGCACAAGGGCCAGCACAGGTAATTTCAAGGCATGCAACATCACTTAATCGCTCCGCAGTTCATCACATTCGTCTACACTAGCCGCCCGCAAACAGCGGCCTGTAACAAAGTGCCTCTAACATGGTGGTTCTAGCATAGTGGCTCTAACATACTGAACAGCACTCAATTCTCCTAAAACCACTTTAGGCTGCGCCACAAAACCTAGAACAAACCCTGAACGACTGGAGTTCCCATGACCACAGTGCAGCACGTTGCTTTCATCGGACTGGGCGCCATGGGCTTCCCCATGGCCGGACATATTGCCCGGGGTGGCCTCTCCACCACAGTGCACAACCGCTCGCCGGGCCCCCGTGAAAACTGGAAGGCCACCTACCCCGGTAGCTGGGCCGCAAGCGCACGGGAAGCCGCCGAGGGCGCCGACGTGGTCTGCTTGTGTGTGGGAAACGATGACGATGTGCGCTCGGTGGTCTACGGCGATACCGGCGTTCTAGCCAGTATGGGCCCGGAAACCCTGCTCATTGATCACACCACCACCTCGGCGGAGTTAGCCCGTGAACTTCACGCCGTGTGCCACGAAAAGGGCGTAGGGTTTTTAGATGCCCCTGTATCGGGTGGGCAAGCGGGTGCAGAAGCAGGCCAACTCACCGTCATGCTAGGTGGCAACAACGACCATGTGGATATGGCTATACCGGTGCTGCATTGCTATGCCAAAAGCATCAAACACATGGGTGGCCCGGGCACGGGGCAGCTCACCAAAATGGTGAACCAAATTTGTATTGCGGGGCTTGTACAAGGGTTAGCCGAAGCACTTAATTTTGCCCAACGTGCGGGGCTCAATGGCGAGGCCGTGATCGAAGCCATCTCACAAGGCGCTGCCCAAAGCTGGCAAATGGATAATCGTTACAAAACCATGCTGGCGGGTGAATTTGACTTCGGCTTTGCCGTCGATTGGATGCGCAAAGACTTGGGCATTGTGATGAAAACGGCCAATGAGGTGGGTGCTGCATTGCCAGTGACTGCATTGGTAGATCAGTTTTATGCGGATGTGCAGCAAATGGGGGGTGGGCGTTGGGATACCTCCAGCCTCATTGCTCGGCTCAAGACCAAGTCATCGGCCTAAGCCGCCCGAAGCGCCCTACCCAACCGCTCACGCCCAAGGCTAAGGGTAAACTCACAACCATCCCACGCTTTAACACCATTAATCCAAACCGCATCCACAATACCCTCGGGGCGGTTTACCATTTGGTCGTGGTTGAAGATTTCTCGGTGAATAAGCTTGCGGGTTTTATCGGGCTCCCAGCCATCCATTGCCGCTGGGTTAATCAGCACCATATCGGCTTGGGCACCAATGTCTAGGCTGCCCACATCTAAGCCAAACCGCTTTGCGGGTTCTTGGGTCAGGCGCTGCACCATACGCGCCACTGTATTGTCATCGCGATCGCGGGCCAACTTGAGCGAATGTAAATTGGCATCGAAGAACGCCATGTTCGTAATATGGGCACCGGAGTCATTGAAGCCAGGTAAAGAGCCCTCATCGAGCAGATAGTCTAAGGTGGCTTTGTTACCCACATTGCCAATATCGGCGTAGAACCGGAAATGGCGATCGTAAGTGCGCAACATGTGGAGCATAAAATCGGCGTCATCACGCAGCTGTGCGGGCATGACATCGAAGGCCTCACGCTCGGCATCGGAGCGTGCCGCCGAGGCATCACCCTGTTTGTAACGCTGCACACGAGACATTATTGTCGCCATGCTCTCTCCGTCCCATTCAGCCACGGGAGCACCATCGAAAATGAGCATGGCACCGTCGCGTATCACCAAGCTATCTGGCATACCATTACGGGTCTTCCAGCTTGCGAAATCACCCCCTGTGCGGCCGTGCATCCACTCCTGTCGAAATAGCTCTACCCACTCGGGATCATTCAGAATACGCAAACGCCCTTCAACATCGTCGTATTCTCGGGCAATGAGCTTGGCACAGCTTTTTAGCTCTTCAAACAGTGGGCTCACAATGCCGTCGGACCAGACTCGGAAGTTGGTGCCCAAGGCCTGGAAGTGGATATCGCCTTTGAACAGTCGCGTGTTTAACAAACGGGCTAGCTTCAAAAACACACCGCCCGATTTAGGCGCCACCGCCATCTCCATGGCAGACAGTGCCGATGTTTTTAGGGTTTTACCAAACAACCGGCCACTGGTAAGGGTGAAATAGAACAAGCCTAGGAGCCTGTTCTCAATAATTGGGGTGGTTTGCCATACACGATCGTAGCGACGAACAATGCGCAATAGCCGTTTCAGTTCACTGAAGCTAGCAAACTGGGTGGGTATTCGCTTTTCGGTGTTGGGGTCATTGGACAGGTAGTGAAACGGCAAACCATCGGTTGAGAGACCCAAGTACCCCTGCTGCATGGCTTGCTCCAAAAGGGCCTCCATGGCCTGCAACTCTTGCTCGGTGGGTGCACGGGACACACTGGCCTCTAACCCCATCACTTCAATGCGCAACATAGAGTGGGGCACAAAGGTCGCGAAGTTGGGTCCCAAGGCAATGTGGTTGAAATGATCCATATACTCGCCCGTGGTGCGCCAGGTCATGGCTTCGGCGCATTTACGTAGTACGGGTTTGGGGATGTTTTCTACACGGGTGAAGCAATCGACAATGGGTTCTTGGCCATCGGTTTCTTGGGTGCCAAAGCAGGTCCCCAGACTACAGTTACCCGCTATAACCGTGGTAGTGCCGTGGCGAACCACCTCGGGTAAACCGGGCTCTACATCTACCTCTAGATCTAGATGGGTGTGAATATCGAGCATGCCGGGCAGCAGCCATTGCCCCGTGGCATCAACCACCTCTTTGGCCGCCGCCTCAGGTAAGCCCTGCCCCCGGGCCGCTACTCGGCCAGCACGCACCGCCAAGTCCTGGATAACAGGGGCCGTACCCGAACCGTCGAAGACTTTGGCGTTACGAATCAGCAAATCCCAGCAGATATCAGTCATGATGTCCGTCGTCACTCTTATTTTTGGATGGCTTAAAATCTAAACCAAGACACATTGGCGTGCCAGCCCTTAGCTACCTACAAACGGCACTGGACAGGCATGAATCGGTTACAGTTCGACCTATGCAAACGGAATATGGCTTTTGGCGCAACAAGTCCCTAACCGAACTCTCAACTGACGAGTGGGAGGCCCTGTGCGATGGCTGCGGTAAGTGCTGCCTTAACAAGCTACAAGATGACGATACCGGGGACATCTACTACACCCGGGTGGCCTGTAAGCTATTAGACATTCCAAGAAGCCGCTGTTCTGACTATGAAAACCGGCTAAGTCGTGTACCCGACTGCCTTGATCTTCGCGCGCTGGAACCCGAGCAGTACCACTGGCTTCCGGCTACCTGCGCCTATCGCCTGGTGGCTGAGGGGGAAGACTTACCCAGCTGGCATCATTTGCAAAGCGGTAAACGTAGCCTTGTGCACAAAGCCACATGTACCGTTCGCGACCGCGCCATCTCTGAGGAAACGGTCAATCCAGATGACTTGGAAGACCATATCATCCGCTGGGTCGACCGGTAGCCCAATAACTGCGTAGATCTCACTTACAAACACCTCAGTAACAAATACCTTACGACAAACATGCCGCCACCCAAGGCACACCTTTATGCGCAGTCAAGACCTTGACGTACTGACACAGGCACAACAGTGGTTAAATGCTGGGGAACGCCCGTGGCTTTGCACCGTCGTTCAGACGATTGGCTCTTCGCCCCGCCCTGCGGGCTCACTGCTGGCGGTTTGTAACGGCCAGCTCATTGGCAGTTTATCAGGGGGCTGTGTCGAGGAAGATTTACTAGAGAAACTTGCGAGCGGTGTATTCAATGGCGAGGTACCCGAGCTTTGCCAATATGGTCTAAACTCCGAGGACAACGAGCGCTTAGGACTGCCCTGCGGGGGCAGTATGAAGGTGTTAGTCGAGCAATTAACACCTTCCAATGCTGAATGGGTCGAGCAAGTCACCACTAACATAAAGGGTCGACAACGCATCGTTCGGGAAGTCTGTCTGACCACAAGAGCAACCACGCTTCACCCCGCAACCGCATTCGAGCCTTTAAGCCTCAGCAACAACCGTATGCGCCAATGCTTTGGGCCCAGAACGCGACTACTGCTAGTGGGTGCCGGCCAGCTGGCCCAAACCCTTTCCAGCCTTGCGCTGGCCATGGATTACGAGGTGGTGGTTACCGACCCCCGGGAGCAGCTGCTCAATGACTGGCCGGGACCCCCGGTAGAAAAAATTCTTGGGCTACCCGACGAGGTGATACTGCAGCAGCAGGTCGACGCCGATACCGCCATCATTACCCTGACCCACGATCCGCGTATTGATGATATGGCGTTGTTGGAGGCACTTGAAAGCGAGGCTTGGTACGTGGGTGCCTTGGGCTCAGTGCGCACCAGCGATGCCCGACGCGCCAGGCTTCGAACGCTTGGACTCACCGATGCTGCCGTTAGCAGGTTACATGCACCTGTGGGGCTAGCTATTGGCAGCAAAACACCCTGGGAAATTGCCGTAGCAATAATGGGAGGCCTCACCGAAGTTCGCCACCAAACTAGAAAAGTCTCCGCGAGCAAGGGCACTTCGTGAGAAGACGCACTCACCTTGCTGGCGGTGTAACTCGGCAACGGCCCACAGCCGCCAGACTACTTTAAGAACTCTGAAAACAGGCCCTAGGTTGACCTATCAACGGCGAATTCCAAAACACTGCCAGAGAAGCCTAGTATAAATAGTCCTTAGCTTTGTACTCATCGTGGCAGGCTTTACAGGTGCCCCCGGTGGATTTCAATTGGCGCTTGATGGCAAGTTCGCCCCCATCGGCGGCTACCTCTGCCAGGGCTTTCGCCTCGCGACGAAAAT
>CAJXNM010000045.1 GCA_913057135.1 uncultured Halieaceae bacterium | reverse complement strand
CCTACCGTCCTTTTGCATACCGTGGTTAATGGCCGTTCACAGCGCATCATTCACATCTTGAATGAGCAGGCGACGGGTATTGTTGCCGAGCACGCTGAGCGCGCACACAAACAGTAATCCACGGGCGAAGAGGACCGATCCATGTCGGGAATTATTGAAGTCATTCTCGCCTTTATGGACAAAGGCGGGAACGTCCTCTGGCTGATCGCCGCACTGGTGTTCTTCATGTGGACATTGATTTTTGAGCGGTTGTACTACTTTTCAGCCGCTTGGAAACAGGACCGAGCACAGGTCGTAGCTATTTGGGAGCAGCGCAGCGAGCGTCGTTCCTGGAACGCTAAACAGGTCCGTATGAAGTTGCTCTCGAGTAGTCGCGAGTTGATTAACGACAATATGGCCGTCATTACTACCTGCGTTGCTTTGTGCCCATTGCTGGGTCTACTGGGCACCGTGACCGGCATGATCGAGGTGTTCAACGTAATGGCTGTTACCGGTGGTGGCGACGCGAAATCCATGGCCGGTGGTGTCGAAAAATCGACCATCCCGACTATGGCCGGTATGGTTGCCGCTCTCTCGGGCCTATTCGCCAATACCTATCTGCAGCGCATTGCTGCCCGGGAGCAGCAGTTCCTGGAGGATCAACTCACATCCGATCATTAATCGGGTGTTTGGAGGAATAAGTATCCATGCGCAGAATTGCGAAAGAACAGGATCAAGGTGGCGCCGAGATCGACTTAACACCCATGCTCGATGTGGTGTTCATCATGTTGATTTTCTTCATCGTGGTGGCGTCCTTTATTAAAGAAGCAGGTATTGAAGTTAATCGGCCCGATAATAATCAGCAGTCGGACCCCAATGACTCCATCAGCATCGTGGTTGAAATTGCCTCCGATGGTCAGATTTGGATGGAAAACCGCCGCGTCGATGTACGTGCTGTGCGGGCAAACATCCAGCGGCTACTCGCCGAAGACCCGGAAGCGCCACTGACCATCAAGGTCGAAAAGGGTGCTAAATCGGGTGTTGTAGTCGACGTTGCTGACGCTGCCCGTGAGGCAGGTGTTGGTGCAGTGAACTGGGCGAGTGCCGGGGGTTGATGGTATGAGTATGCGAGATCAGGCCCAGCGGCCTTCAGCCGCGTCCCAGCAGGACGGCAGTCAAATTGATTTGACGCCTATGCTCGACGTGGTTTTCATTATGCTGATCTTCTTCATTGTCACGTCGTCCTTTGTTAAGGAGCCTGGCATTGAGATCTTTAAGCCTCAGGCTACTACCACAGAGGCCTGTGAGCGCGGCACCATTATCTTTGCAGTGGATTCACGAGGTGATATCTACTACAACAAAAATAAGGTGCCGGTAGAGCGCTCTTTACGCGTAGCTGAGGCTGCAAAGAAAGAGGCTCCCCAGGCCAATGTGGTCATTCAGGTAGACCGTGATACCCCCGCGTTCGCGGTCGAGAAGTTGATTGATACGGTGCGTCCAGTGCTGTCAGCGCCCCCCTGTATCTCTACAGACGATGAGGCTTAATCGTAATGGGTAGTGCAATTCGCATAGTTCTCGGTGGTGCACTGGCAATTCCAGTAGCTATTGGTCTGTTCTACATCATGCAGAGCCTAGTCGACCGCGATTACGAGCAGGAAGAGAGCAAAAGTCGAAAAATCGCCGATATCGTGGTACCCGACAAGGTAATTGAGACCAACTTGAAGGAAGTAAAACCTGAGAAGGTCGAGGAGCCCGAAGAACCACCACCGGAACTCGAGCCCCTCGACTTTGACACCGACGTCGAGATGAATGCAGTCAATATGGCACCCAAGGCCGATGTTAGCCTGAAGTTAAGTTCTTCTGGAATGTCGTCAGGGGACGGTGAGTATTTGCCGATCGTTAAGGTTGCACCTATCTACCCACGGCGCGCACAAACCCGTGGCATCACTGGGTATTGCATCGTCGAGTACACCGTGACGAAGACGGGCTCAATTCGTGATCCACAGCCTGTCGATTGTCAGCCTCAGGGAATTTTTGAGCGTGCGTCTGTGAAAGCTGCTGAGAAGTTCAAGTACAAGCCACGGGTGGTTGATGGCGAGCCTATTGAGGTGGCAGGTGTACAAAACAAATTCACTTACGAACTTGAAAAGTAATGCTGGCGTCTTGGAGGTTGTTCCGATGATCAAACAGATCTTTACTACATCGGCGCTTGCGTTGGCAGTGTCGGTGGCTTGTGTCGGTATTGATCGCGCGGCGCCATCGCTGTCTCTCACCAGTGCCGCTCTGGCTCAGGACGATGGTGCGAAAAAAGAACGGGAAACCCGTCGCACCCCGGCCCTGCGTAACAAAGTTTACGAGAAGCTTGCTGAAGCTCAAACCGCCGCGGAAGCCAAAGACTACGCCACCGCAAAAGCGGTATTGAACGAAATGATTGCCGGCGAAGGTAAGCGCGCGCTTAACAGTTACGAGCTTGCGAACGTTTACAACTTGTATGCATTTTTGTCCTACTCCGAAGAAGACTTCGACGGTGCATTGAAGTATTACGAGCAGGTCGTGGCCCAGCCCGACATTCCCTTGGCGATGGAGATCAACACCAAGTTCACTATTGCCCAGTTGTATTTCGTACAAGAGAAATGGCAGCAGGGCATCGACGCCCTGAAAGAATGGTTTGCCCTTACCGATAAGCCTAACGCTAATGCGTACGTGCTGTTATCTCAGGGGTATTACCAAACCAAGCAGTATGATCTCGCCCTCGAGAACGTTGAGATCGCCATCAAGATGTACGAAGACGAAGGAAAGTTACCCAAGGAGCAGTGGTATAACTTGGCGCGCTTCCTCTACTTCGATCGTGGGGATGTCGACAACGCCCTGGCGACGCTGCAGATCCTGTTGAAGTATTACCCGAAGAAGCAATACTGGGTGCAGGCATCTCACTTGTACGGTGAGAAAAAAGATGACGCGCGCCAGTTAGCCATGATGGAGACCGCCTACGAGCAGGGTATGCTCGACAAGAGCAACGATCTTGTCACCATGGCCTACCTCTATTTGAACGCCGAAGTACCCTACCCCGCTGCACGGGTTATGGAGAAAGGTTTTGCCGACGGTATTGTCGAAGACAAATCGAAGAATTACGAGCTGACGGGCAATGCTTGGCGGCAAGCTCAAGAGACGAAGAAGTCGATTCCGATGATGGAAAAGGCTGCGGCCAAATCCGAAGAGGGTGAGTTATACGCCCGTCTTGGAAACGTCTATCTCGACGGCGATCAAAATGAAAAGGCCGTTGAAGCGGTACGTAAAGGACTCGCCAAAGGCGGCGTTAAACGTCCTGACCAGGCCCGTTTGGTGTTGGGCATGGCGTATTTCAATTTGGGGGATTACGAAGAGGCTCGAAAAGCGTTTCGCGCCGCTGCCAAGGATGATCGCTCTAAGAGGTATGCCCAACAGTGGCTGAAGTATATCTCCAGCGAGCAAGAACGTCAGGAACAACTGGCAAAAGAGGTGTGATGATTGGTACCTTTCGTGCTTCTCGTAATAAACATGTCGCAATAAACGTCTTGCAACAAAAAAGGGGCTTCAAGTGAAGCCCCTTTTTATTGAGGGTTTTATGTGCTAGTTACCACAAGTACACATTCGTCATAGTGTGGCCCAAGAAGGGCTCACCAACCCGAAGGTTGTAAAGCCTTAGACAGGAACGACGTTCTCTGCTTGTGGACCTTTTTGGCCGGTAGCGACCGTAAACTGCACTTTTTGGCCATCGGTTAAGGTTTTAAAACCGTCACCTTGAATAGCGCTGAAGTGAACGAATACGTCGGGTCCGCCGTCTTGCTCAATAAATCCGTAACCCTTGGTTTCGTTGAACCACTTTACGGTGCCAGTAACTTGTGCCATTTCATATTTACCTGTGTTGCTGAATTACGACCCATCGTATGATGAGTGACTTGCGCTTGATGGGACTTACTCCGTAGACCTTGGGACTGCGACGTCGACATAAAGCGGTGTTGGATAACACCCAACGAATTTAGTGTAGCACTTGCCGGAACTATCAGCGCTTTTTATTTGCGAAATAATCCGCTCAAAAGGCATCGCTAGATAGATAAAACCTGTTATTACACCTCCAAGATCTTCAACATGTTGGTTTTTCCTGCCTGTCCCATGGCACTACCCATGGTTAACATGAGGTAGTCACCGCGAGCGATAAAACCACCATCGAGTAAAAACTCTGCTACAAGCGCTTCCAAATCGGCAGCGTCAAAGGCGGTGACATCAAAGTACAAGGGTATAACACCACGACACAGGGCCAGTCGTTGTAAGGTCTTGGGTTGCCGGCTGAGCCCAAAAATCGGTAAGCCAGAGCTCAATCTTGACATCATTGTTGGGGTAGAGCCCGCCTCGGTAAGTGACGCAATACCGCGCACACCCGGGAAGTGGTTGGCACCGTACATGGCACTGAGAGCAATTGTCTCCGGGGCGCTGTGGAACTCCCGGTGAAGTCGGTACCGAGATGTCCGAGCTACCGGATGACGCTCGGCGCCCAAGGCTGACTCTGCCATGGCAGTTACCACGTCTACCGGATACTGACCCACCGCGGTCTCCGCCGAGAGCATCACCGCGTCGGTGCCGTCTAGCACGGCGTTGGCTACGTCGAACACTTCGGCGCGGGTCGGCATGCTGTTGGAGATCATCGACTCCATCATCTGGGTAGCCGTAATGACGAGCCGATCGAGTTGGCGGGTGCGAGAGATTAAATCTTTTTGTATACCAATGAGCTGGGCATCGCCCACTTCCACGCCTAAGTCTCCCCGCGCCACCATAATGCCGTCTGAAGCGCTAATAATGCTGTCGAGGAGCTCCGCATCCGCGACGACTTCGGCCCGTTCAATTTTGGCGATGATGGCGGGGGCTAATCCGACGTTTGCTAACAGTTCCCGCGCTTGATCGATATCGCCACGGTTTGACACAAATGACACCGCCACAAAATCGGGTTCCACGGCGGGCATACCCGCAATATCCCGTAAGTCCTTTTCGGTGAGTGCCGGCGCCGCAAGACCCCCCCCCAATTTATTCACCCCCTTACGGGACGACAGTTTGCCACCCACCAGCACGGTGCAGTCGACGGCGCGGGGAGTGACATCATCGACCCGCAAACGTAATTTGCCATCGTCCAGGAGCAAAATGTCATCGACCACCACCTGCTCGGGTAGTGGTGTGTACTCGACACCCACCCGGCGGCTGTCCCCTGCTTCGGCCTCCACGTCTAGGCTCAAACAGAAAGAATCCCCGGCCACCAGGTTCACTGAACCGTCACGAAAGCCATTGATACGAATCTTAGGCCCCTGCAAGTCGGCAAGAATACCGACGTAGCGACCAATTTGCTGGCTCTGTTTACGGATATGTGCGGCTACTTTGGCGTGGTTATCGGCACTGCCATGGCTAAAGTTCAGTCTGAATACATCGACCCCCGCTTGAATCAATCGCGCTAGCATATCGGGGCTTTCACTGCCCGGCCCTACGGTAGCGACAATCTTTGTGCGGCGATGAATCTTCAGGGCTTGGCTCACAAATACACTCCTACTCGGTGCCCGCTGTTGGCTCAGGCGTTACATTGGGAAACTGACGGTCAATAAAGTGCTTGGTTACATCGGGAAAATCTGTAAACGCGCCGTCAGCCCCCGCCTCGATGAACACACGCTGTTGCAGTGCATTAAAGCTATCGAAAGGCTCAAACTGATCGGCTCTTAGGGTGAAAGGGTGGACCAGCAGCGAGTGCTGGTGGGCGCGCTCGCTGAGCTTGGGGTACTTGTCATCAAATAACTGTGGAATCCAAGGGCCGATGCCATCGGCATAGTCAGCAACGGCACGCAATCCGTCGTCGCTGCGCATGAGCTCGTAATCATTATCGCCGTCTTCGCCCCAGCTGTTGTCTGCTATCAGCTGTATAAGTGGTAGGGATGTCTGTAGATCATCGTTCAGATAGCGCAACGTGGCCGCATCGAAGCACTGTAGAAACACCGGTGCGCCCGCTGTATTTAGCTCATGGGCTTCGAGTACGTCTAAGACCACTTTGGCAATATCCCAACCCGCTTGCCGATGAAAGCTTGGCGATTTGAGTTCTATGTAGAGCCCTGCTTCTGTGCCGCGACTTTTGTTTAAGCCTTTTATGAGCACAATAGCCTCGGCAAGTGTTGGGATACGTAGACCCAACGGGGCCTTTGGGAAGCGCCGCTCGAAAACACTGCTGCCGCTAGCATCGGCGCGCTCAAACACCTCCAACTGCTTTAACTCTGCGGCGTTAAAGTCAATGGCATAGTAGCGACCGTCGCTGCGCGCTCGGTCGGGAAATATCTGGCTTACATTGGTTGTGCTATCCAAATGAATATCGTGTAGCACCATGGCAACCCCATCGCGACTAAGCACAATGTCTTGTTCGATGTAGTCGGCACCCAGTCCGTGGGCAAATGCCATCGCGATCAAGGTGTGTTCCGGTAAGTAGCCACTAGCACCTCTGTGTGCAATGACGATGGGCCTTGATGTGGCTGTAACGCTTGTAGATGCCACCGCAGCGATTGATAGCATTAGCAATAGCCTCTTTGTGACCGACAACATCCTTTGGGACTCCAATAGCGTATGGGCATTATCACACCAGACCTAAACCACTGCTACGCGCAGCGGTCGACAGATGACATATTGCCTGCTATTCATGACAGACGATGACTGATCAAGACCCTCGAACACCTTGCCCACCGCTGGGCTACTCTTGTCGCTGCGATTTGCCCGAGTCCCGGCAAATTGAATTAGTGGCTGAGTTTCATGCCTACCGGATTCGTCCAACACGCATCGCGTATCGGTTGGGTATCGATATTGCGCTCATCGAAAGTTTGTTGGCGGGTGAGCGGGATCAGCAGCGCTTCCAGTCCTTGGTGCGCTACTATCGGCGCAATCGATTGGGCCAGCGTATTCGGGATGCTGAGCGCCAACGGGGGCAGCGTGCATTCGAATTACGGCGCGAGGCCCAGCGCGACTTTGATGCTGAAATAGATATGCCATAGCATTTATGGAACAGACGCATCGGCAAACCGAATAAACCTTGGCTTGTGTAAACGAAATGTCACTGTAAGTCCGTAAGTTGGCCGGCTACGTAATCATACGCAGCTGTGGGCAACCGGCTTTATCGACTACACTTTCTATCATTGCAGTGGAGCAGCGGCGTTAGTGCAACAGGTACTCGACAAGTGGCATAGCATGATGGCCTCTGGCAGCAGCGATGGCTTGTACGCGCTGTTGGCGGAAAACTGTGTGTTCTGGTCCCCGGTTGTGCATACACCGCAAGAGGGCCGAGACAAGTGCTTTGCTTACCTGTCCGCTGCGCAGCAGGTGTTTTCTAGCGACTTTCGATATGTGCGCGAGATCGTTCAGGGCGATCACGCCGTGCTGGAATTCACTTGCACCATGGACGACACCATTATCAATGGGGTCGACATGATAACCGTCCTCGATGGCCAGATTGTTGATTTCAAAGTCATGATTAGACCGTTACAGGCGGTCAACAAAGTGCATGAAAAGATGATGGCTATGCTTGAAGCAATGCGAGCCAGCCAACCATGACAGCGCCCAACCAAGCCTGGTTACAACGATTTGGTCCCCTGCGACCAACGACTGTGCTTGCCCGTGCAACGGTTGTCGCGGCACTGTTCGCCCTGTTTACCCTGCAACTGACCGCCAGTGATCACTTCCACAGTGTTGACGAGACCGCACAGTGTGAAGTCTGTAGTCATGCTGGCGATACCACGAGCATTGCGCTTGTTGAGTCAGCTAACACCGCTCCCGGGACGCCAATCAAACTGGCGTTTTGCCCGATTGTGGCGCCCGCATGCGCGTCTCTAAATCCCGATATTCGGGGGCCACCCACGATCTCTTGATGGAAGTTTAGTTACGCCCTAGGGCGCCTACCTTTTTTCAGGAGATTTACCGTGAAACGTATCGATTTTACGTTGTTACTTGGTGCCGCCTTGGCATCAAGCGGGGCGGCAGCCGCTGATCGCCCCTCAGCCCCCGTCCAGCCACTGGAACATGTATTGGTGACCATACCTCTGCACAAAGCGGTCGCTGATACCCCGTTCCCGATCAACGTCATCACTGGTGACGAACTGGCACGCGAAGTCCGTTCTACACTTGGTGAGACCATCGAAAACCAGCCGGGTATGTTTAATGCAAGCTACGGACCGGGCGTGGGTCAGCCTGTTATCCGTGGTCTTGCCGGTCCTCGGGTGATGGTATTGCAGAACGGTACGACAAGTGCCGATGTCTCGACGTACAGTGGCGACCACGCGGTGGCGGTTGAGCCGCTCCTTGCTAACACCGTCGAAATTTTGCGCGGACCGTCAACGCTGTACTACGGCGGCGGTGCGCTCGGTGGTGTGGTAAATGTTATCGACAACCGTATCCCTGTCGAACAAGTAGAGGAAACCCGCGCCCGCCTTGGTTATCGCTATGACGGCGCCTCCTCGGGCAATGTGGCCGCGGGCATGGTCGAGACTTCAGTCGGCAACCTGTCATTGCATTTTGATGGTCTGATTCGTGAGACCGACGACCTCGAAGTGCCCGATGGTACGGGCACTGAAGGCGCAGATGCCCTGTTTAACACGGATACTGAAGCGGACAGTTTCACACTGGGCGGCGCCTGGCATTTTGACAAGGGGTTTGTTGGCCTATCGGTTGCTCAGCTGAACACAAATTACGGTCTACCCGCGGGTACTCATGATCACGCCCATGGTGATGAGCATGATGAAGCTCATGAAGGTGAGCACGAAGAAGCCCACGATGAGGAGGACCATGATCACGCTGGCGAAGAAGGCGAAGGTATCCGTCTCGACCTCGAGCAGACGCGTTACGATGCGCTACTTCACCTGCATGATCCACTACCGGGTATTTCGGTTGTACGTGGTTTTTTGACGCGCACCGAATACATGCACCGGGAAATTGAATCCGGCGGCGGCATCGGTGTTGAGTTTGACAGCGAGACGACCGAGGCCCGCATCGAACTGGTGCACAAGCCATTGGGTAATTTTGATGGCGCTCTGGGCCTCCAGTACATCGACAATGCCTTCAGCGCAGTCGGTGAAGAGGCTTACGTGGTGCCGACCGATGTCGAGCGCTTGGGTATATTTTTCAAAGAAGACTGGCATCGGGACGCTTTGACTGTCGAGTTTGGTGCGCGGCTCGACAGCGATGAGCTGACACCTCTCAATAATGCGGGTCCGGGTCGGAGCTTTGATTCCTTGTCGTTCTCCACGGGTCTAAGCTATGCACTCATGAATGATGTAAAGCTCAATGCCTCAGTTAGTCGTGCCGAGCGCGCCCCGAGTGTTTCCGAGCTATACGCCAACGTGACTAATCTCGAGAGCGAAGAGTACATCGAGCACGTGGCCATTGGGGCAATCCCGCTGGGGGACACGGATCTCGATACCGAACAGTCACTTAACTTCGACGCGGGTTTTTCCTGGGTCAGCGGTGGCCATCAGGTGTCAGTGACGGCCTTCGCTTACGACTTCGATAGCTTCATCTACGCGCGCAATACCGGGTTGTTTGGCGAGGCACATGGTCATGATGAGCACGAGCACGAGCACGAGGCCTCTGCAGATCACGGCGAGGACCATGAAGTCGCGCATGATGATGAGCACATGCATGAAGACGATGACCACGGAGATGAAGGCGCACCGATTCTGCAATGGGATCAAGACGCCGCATTCTTTGTCGGCATTGAGGTTGATGCGGATTGGTTACTCGCTGACAGTGATGCTGGACGCCTGATGCTTGAGACGGGTATTGACTACGTCCGCGCCGATCTTGATAGCGGGGGCGATGTGCCACGAATACCACCTTTGCGAGGCCGCTTAGGCCTCAACTGGGCTGACGAGAATGGCTATTATTTCATGCGCTTGATCGCCACCGATCGTCAGGATCGTGCCGGGCGTTTCGAAGAGGAGACCGCTGGCTGGACGCGCCTCGACCTCGGCGCACAGTGGAATATTCCTCTTAAGTCGAGCGAGCTGACCGTGAATGCGGGTGTGCGTAACTTAACTGACGAAGAAATCCGCCTAAGTACCTCGTTCCTACGCGATGACGCGCCGGAGCCCGGGCGGTCCTTTCAATTAGGCGTCCGTATCGACTTATAAACGGGGTCTAGTGCCTGCCCCGCAGATATCGTCCGCAAGTCGTCTCTTTTTGTTGGGAAAAGAGCGGCTCGCGACCGGTGCCAGTCTGTTATTGTTGGGATGACAGAGTGGTACGCGGGGCTTTTTTATGGATCGATTGGTAGTTGGTATCAGTGGTGCCTCGGGCGTCATCTATGGCGTGCGTGCACTTCAGTTACTGAGCGCACTGCCGGTTGAGGTGCATCTCGTGATGAGTAAATCCGCCGAGCTCACGGTGCACCATGAATTGGATCAAAGGGTTAGTGACATTCAGGCACTAGCCGATGAATACCACAGCGTTCGCAATGTCGGTGCTGCTATTGCCAGCGGCTCTTTTGAGGGTCTGGGCATGTTGATAGCCCCCTGCTCTATCCGCACATTGGGCGAGATTGTCAGCGGAGTGACCTCGAGTTTATTGACCCGCGCGGCGGATGTTGCGCTCAAGGAGCGCCGGCGGCTGGTGTTAATGGTACGAGAAACACCCCTGCACCTTGGCCATTTGCGCAATATGGTGGCTGCCACGGAAATGGGTGCAGTCATCGCACCACCGGTCCCTGCGTTCTATACCCAGCCCGAAAGCGTCGATGCCATTATCACCCAGACCGTTGCCCGTAGCCTTGATCTGTTTGGCTTGAGAGCACCCGAGACTGTCCGATGGACTGAATCGTGACACAGCAAGGCGGTATCCGGCCATCTGCTATGTGGTTGGTGTTCTTTGTCATCGTCGTCGATTTGACGGGCTTTGGCATTGTCATACCCATCCTGCCCTTTATTTCCCCGGCGCTTGGGGGTGATGAAATCGATGTGGCATTGGTTATCGCGGTTTATAGCTTGTGTGCCGGGCTCGCCGGTCCGTTCTGGGGCGGATTATCCGATCGCATTGGGCGTAAATGGGTACTGATGATATGCCTGTTTGGTGGAGCGCTTTCCTATGCATTCCTAGGCAGCTCAAGTGCCTTATGGATGGTCTATGCCGCTCGTGCGTTTGGTGGCCTGATGGCGGGCAGTCTTCCGGTGGCATCAGCGCTAATGGCCGATTTAAGCACGCCAGAGCGACGTGCTAAGGCAATGGGTTTGGTGGGCACTGCCTTCGGTATCGGCTTAATTTTAGGGCCGTTGTTGGGTGGTTTACTGGCGGGCGATGGGGAGTCGTTTAGCGCGGCTGGGTGGTTTGCTTGTGCGCTATCAATGGCCTCTGTCTTGCTAGCCGCGGTGTTACTCAGTAACGATAAACCCACTAAGTCGGCAGCACCCTCGGGTGGAAAAACCCCGTTATCGATGCTGGGGTTTGTGCGCGAAAACAAGGCCTATTGGTTGATCGCTCAATATGTATTCCACACCAGTGCGGTCAGCGCTGCTATTTACCTGAGCCCTTTGTGGCTTGCCGCGTTCCTAGATTGGGGTCCCAAAGAGGTCGGCTTGCTATTTGGTGGGGTCGGTTTGGCGATGATTTTGATTCAAGGTGCCCTAATGGACTGGCTTACAAATCGATTTGGTTTGCTGACTGTTTTAGGCGCGGGTGCTGCTGTCTTTGCGATCAGTTTATTGGCAACGTCGGTGGTAACCGACGCTTGGGGCCGCGCTGCCGTGATCTTCATGGCCTTCGCCGGCGCGACCTGTTGTCTGCCGGTGCTGAACGTCATTTCAAGCAGTGTTGTATCGGCCCAAGAGCGTGGTCGCATGATGGGTATTACCGCCCTCGCCGGATCCTTTGGGCGAGTTGCCGGCCCGCTAGTATCAGGTGCTGTGTTGGCGGTATCCGGTTATCAGTTAGCCTGGCTAATGGTGGCGTTGCCGGTTCTGGTGGTGTTGTGGTGGAGTCAAACCAGTGCCCGTCGCTACAGTACCGCCAATCAGTCTAATACTGAGCAAGTCGCCGGCTCGTGAGTATCGAGCTCAGCGAACCCCCCCATGACGCGCTTATACCTAGCTAAGAGGTGTTGCTGTGCTGCCTAAAGTTGTCGTTACGCTGCCGATTCCCGATGCGGCCAAACAGCGCTTGGCCGAGTACTGTGTGCTGCAGTGCTGGGATGAGGCCGACCCTATACCGACACCGTTACTTCGGAGTTGGTTGCAAGATAGCGTGGGTGTTCTTTGCTCTCTGGGTACGTCACTACCAGCCAGCGTACTCGCAGACGCCAAGCAGCTACGGGTTATTTCGACGGTGTCGGTGGGGGTTGACCATATCGATGTGGTCGCCGCGAGCCGTGCTGGCATAGCTGTCGGGCATACCCCGGGCGTTCTGACTGACAGCACGGCCGACCTGGCCTTGGCGCTAATGTTGGCGCTGAGTCGACGTGTGCTAGAGGGGCACCGCTATGTAAGCTCCGGTGATTGGACCGATGGCTGGTCACCGGATTTACTGTTGGGCAGTGATTTAAGTCGTGCCCGTGTAGGCATTGTTGGGTTGGGGCCTATTGGTCAGGCGGTGGCAAAGCGCCTAAGGGCGTTTGGGTCAGAAATCATTGCTTGGAATCGGACGGCCCGAGCCATTGACGGTGTAACTATGGTTGATCTCGATACATTGTTTATGACAGCCGATTTTGTATCGTTGCATGTTGCTTCAACCGCCGATACCCACCACCTAGTGAGCCGTGATCGATTGGCGCAAATGAAGCACGGCGCCACGCTCATTAACACCGCAAGGGGTGCCCTAGTCGACGAGCAGGCCCTGACCGACGCGCTCGCCAGCGGCCGATTGTACGCGGGGCTGGACGTCTATCAGACCGAGCCATTGCCAGCTGACAGCCCCTTGTTGGGGCTCGATAACGTGGTGCTCTTGCCCCACGTGGGCAGCGCTACCGCCAAAACCCGCAATGCCATGATGGCGCTGGCTATCGATAACCTCATGGCTGGTTTGAATCAACAGCCGCTGCCCGCTTGCTGCAACCCAGCGGGTTAACCCCGCCCAATGGGCGGCGTCTCAGCTGCTCGCCAGTGGCAAACGTGCAAAGGCACGACCCACGGCTGCGTTGATGCCTTTAGTCATTTTATCGGCATTGTCGCGGTTAACGTTTTCGACCATTTTATTGATGGCGGTGGTCCACACGAGCCGCTGTTTGTCACCGCTTGAAAATTGAATAACGATACTGTTGATGGCTTTAGGACCGCTCAGTGCATAGGCATTGTCGAGCAATGCTTGATTGACTTGACGATTGACCACCACGTTGGGGTCAACGTAGGGAGAGGTGTTGTCTGCCTCCTTGGCCGTGCTGTTTAACTCGCCCTCCGCCAGCGCGGCCCTGAATTGGTAGTCGATAATAAAGTCGCCGTTGCTGGCCACTTGCCGGTAGCCCTTTGCCGACAGCTCACGATCAACCGCGGCTCGCAGTGCAGGATCAATGATTGAGAGGGTATCGGTATCGCCGGTGCTGGTTTTCAGTGGCGCTGTTCGCCAACTGTAACTCTGGTAGTTACCCTCGTTGAAGCGGTCTAGGGGAGCGCTATCGATCTGGATACCGGTGCAGGCAACCAGTAGCGGCATGAGTAGTGCACCGAGCCAGAACTTACCTAGGGGTAGAGCCTTTAAAAAGTGCATCGTGACCAACTCCGTCTATTGATTAGCTAAAAAAGAGTAAGCGAACCACCATGATAAGAATGGCAACGGTCATGACTCGCCGGATGAGGGTCTCGCCGCCTGTCAGAGTAAGTTTGGCGCCAATGTAGCCACCCAGCCCATTGCCAACGGCCAATGTAGCACCGAGTAACCATAAGACATCGCTATTGAGGCTATAGATAATCAGTGCCACAGCCGTGTAGCTGGCGGTGATAAAAACCTTTTGGACGTTGGTGGTTACCAGGTCAAAGCCCATAACCCGATGCAATATGGGC
The DNA here is from genome assembly GCA_913057135.1 of uncultured Halieaceae bacterium. GTDB lineage: Bacteria > Pseudomonadota > Gammaproteobacteria > Pseudomonadales > Halieaceae > Luminiphilus. The sequence continues at coordinate 6,709 of CAJXNM010000045.1, read as the reverse complement.
ATCAGGATGAAGCCCATGCCAATTTGAATGAAGCCACCCCAAAAGCCGGCTGCCACCATCAACAGGTAACCCCATCGACGTCTCTTCGGATTGATAACAGTGTTGGTCGGTGGGGGCGTCCGACGACCGCTGCTGTGCATCAGTATAAGCACGATGACCATAACCGCCGCCAGCACCCATCGAAACCACTCACCCGATAAACTCGAGCCCAGCCAAGCACCGAGCACGGCGCCGGGCATGGCGCAAGCCGATAGCCGAATACTCAACGCCAGGTTGTGTTTGCCGGCCGACCAAAACGTACCGGCGGCTGTCAAATTCTGCACCAGTATGGCGATGCGATTTGTGCCGTTAGCAATGGGTCCTGGAACCCCTAAGAACACCATCATTGGCACCGTAATGACCGAGCCACCACCCGCCATAACGTTGATGGCACCGCCTACCACGCCGGCGCCAATGAGTGCAGCGTAATGCCAAAGCTCCAGCTGCAGCGATAAGGTGTCCATGGGCCTTAGCTGTTCACTGGCTCGCGCATGGTGACAAACTCTTCGGCCGCGGTTGGGTGAATACCGATAGTGCGGTCGAAGTCCCGTTTGGTGGCGCCGACACGCATGGCAATGGCCATGCCCTGGCATATCTCACCCGCATCGGGTCCCACCATATGCAAGCCAACGACTTTGTCCGAGGCTGCATCGACGATCAATTTGAACATCGAGCGCTCGTCTCGACCGCTTAGGGTGTGTTTCATCGGTTTAAATTCCGAGCGGTAAACGGTCACGTCCCCAAAGGTGGCGCGCGCTTGCTCCTCGGTGTAACCCACCGTACCAACATTGGGCTGGCTGAAAACCGCGGTGGCAACGTAGTCATAGTCGACGGTATCCGGCTCGTTGCCGAAATAACGCCTTGCGAAAGCCATACCTTGGGCCAGAGCCACCGGGGTTAGCTGGGGCCCACCAATCATATCGCCTACCGCGTAAATAGAAGGCTCGGCGGTTTGGAAGTGGTCATTGACCTTGATGAAACCGTGTTCGGTATAGGTGACATCGGTAATTTCTAGGTTCAGACCTTGCAAATGGGGGCGCCGACCCGTGGCGCAGAGAATGGCATCGGCTTCGACCGTACTGCCATCGTCCATGATGGCAAGGTAGCCATCGGCGGTCAGTTCGATGCGGTCGGGGTCGGTATTGAAGCGCAAATCGACACCCGACTTGCGCACCTCTGAGGCTAGGAATTGTCGGATGTCGGCGTCAAAGCCGCGCATAAACAGATCACCCCGATAGACCTGGGTCACCCGCGACCCCAATCCGTTAAAAATCCCGGCAAATTCAGTGGCAATGTAGCCTCCCCCCACAATCAACAGGCGCTCGGGGAAGGTCTCTAGATCAAAGATCTCGTTCGATGTGAGCATGTGCTCCGCCCCCGGCATATCGGGAACAAAGGGCCAGGTACCTGTTGCCAATAAAATTTTCTCGGCTGTGTAGTCAACGCCGTTTACCTGAACCGTATGGGCATTGTGTAAGTGTGCGCGACCCTCGATGATGGTGGCGCCGGGGTTTTCGAGTAAGCGCTCATAAATAGCATTGAGTCGCGATATCTCGGCTTTTTTGTTGTCTCTTAGCGTGGCCCAGTCAAAGCTGGGCTCCCCGCTACGCCAACCAAACCCTTGGGCATCTTTGAAGCCTTTGCCGAATTCACTGGCGTAGACATACAGTTTTTTGGGCACACAACCTACGTTGACACAGGTGCCGCCCATGTAACGGTCTTCCGCAATGGCCACTTTGGCACCCATGGCCGCGGCCATCCGCGCTGCACGTACGCCCCCTGAGCCGGCGCCAATGACAAATAAATCGTAGTCGTAGCCGGTGTTACCTTGTTTCATGCTGAATCCTTGCCCTTTTGTGTCGAAGACATACCACTAAATGGGCATATCAATCGGATTTTCCATTCAAACTCGACGCGGTATGCCGTAGAGTCGCGCCCCATCTTAAAAACCTGCGCAAGGAGGCCCTCATGTGGATTCCAGGACCCATTCGCAATATGTTTGGCGCACTCGCCATTTTCTGTGCCCAAGTGCCAATGGCCACGTCGTTTGCTGCGGCTGCCGTGGACCCGATGTTGACCAAAGACGATCGCAGTGTAGCGACCGTCGAGCTGACGGATGGGTCCATCATTGTTGGACGGGTCATCGATATCGTTGAGGATAACCTACATCTCGATACGGCGTTTAGTGACGACCTCGCTATAGATTTGGCATTGGTGAAGAATTTTAGATGGTTTGAGCAAACAGCGCTGCTGCTAGATGACGAGCGGGTGGTTGATCTCGACATGTTGCAGGTTATTGATGGCGAACTATTGTTAGATGATGACCGCGTAAGCGTGGAGACAATAGACACCATGAATCCTGCGGACTGGGAAAAGGGTGATGGTTATCAGTGGACTGGTGACATGAGTGCAGCGGCGGCTCTCACTCGCGGTAATACACAGACCGATGAACTCGATGTGGCGCTCAACACAGTGCTGACCAGTACTCGTGATCGCTACACGATCAATACTCGGCTTGAACAGGACAATACCTATACGCCAGTGGTCAGTGACGATGGCGAAACCACCCGTGACAAAGTGGCCACAGCCGACAACTGGAAGGTGTTGGGTAAATACGATTATTTTCTCGATAACCCGCGAAATTATCTTGGTGTCAATGCATCGATTGAGGCGGATGCACTTGCCGGTATCGATCAGCGGACCTACGCGGGCCCCTATGCAGGACGCCGTCTTCTCGAGTGGCCTACCCTTAGTTTGGATGGAGAATTGGGGTTGGCACTGGTGAACACCGATTACGATACCTCGGTCAACCAGGCAGACACCGACTATACGGGCCTCAACTGGAATATCACTGGCAGCAGTTCAGTGCTGGGTCCTGACGCCAAACTCTATTTGCGCCACGTTGGCATTCTTGATTTACAAGAGACCGACCAGCTCATCTTGAAGACCACCCTAGGGTTAACGTTCCCCTTATTGCTAGGTCTTGAGGGGGCGGCGGAGCTTACCTACGATTATGACGGCACCGCCGCTGCAGATCGTGATGAAATCGATCAAACCTACCGCTTCCGCATTGGCTACGCGTGGTGACGCTCCAATGGCTTATCTGACAAAGGTCAATCAAACCCCATGATGCCGGCGGGTGATAGCGTGTGCCTGCTGCCGCTGGGTGGCTGCGGTGAGATTGGCATGAATCTCAATTTGTACAGCCATGCCGGCCGTTGGCTGATGGTTGATTGCGGCATCACCTTTGAGCACAACCCCCAGAGCATCAGCGGCAGGCCATCGATTCAAATGCCTGACCCCCAATTCATTGCCGACCAGTGCCAGCGCTTAGACGGTCTTATCATTACCCATGCCCATGAAGATCATATTGGTGCCGTGCCGTACCTGTGGCAGCGTTTTGGTTGCCCCGTTTACACCACGTCGTTTACCGCCTCTGTATTGCGCCGTAAAACAAGCTGGCGTGGCGCCGCACTGCCGGAACCGCTTATTGAAGTGGAGCCCGGCTCGCGTCATCGCATCGGTGCCTTCGATGTTGAGTGGTTACCCTTAACCCACTCAACCCCAGAAACCTGTGCCCTTATGATCAGGGCGGGTGGCGGTCGCATATTGCACACCGCGGACTGGAAGATTGATGGTCGACCGGTAGTTGGCAATCCCTGGCAGCCAAACCATTGGCAAGGGGCAGAGCTAAGGGATGTCGACGCTGTTATCTGCGACTCGACGAACGCACTCAAGCCGGGTAAGTCGCCCACCGAGGGCGATGTGGCTGACGGCCTATTGCAAACTATTGCGCCCCTGACTGGTAAGGTGGTGGTGGCGTGTTTTGCCAGTAATGTGGCGCGACTGCAGTCGATATTACGCATTGCTCACGCTACCGGTCGGCGTGTCGGGTTGCTCGGTCGAAGTCTGGAGAATATGTATCGCTGCGCCCTGTCGAATGACTTGTTGCACCCAGATTTCCGCCCCATCGACCCTCGACATTTAGAGTACCTGCCCGCTCAGGAGATTCTGGCGATTGCCACAGGCAGCCAGGGTGAAGTGGGGGCTGCGTTACATAAACTTGGCATGGACAGTCATCCTCAACTCAGTGTGGCTGAGGGGGATACGGTCATTTTTAGTGCGAAGACGATCCCTGGTAACGAGGCGGCGGTTGCTCGCACGATCGAGTACTTACAGGCCCGTGGTGTATCGGTCATCCACGCCGATAGCAGCCGTAAAGTGCTCCATGCTTCGGGTCATCCCTGTATCGACGAGTTAACAGCTCTGTATGACTATACACGTCCCAAATTGGCGATTCCGGTGCATGGGGAGGATAGCCATATGCAGAGTAACGCCCGTATTGCCAGAGCCTCTGGGGTGCCCACTGCCATGACGGGCTCCAATGGTGACCTGTTTTATTTATACCCAACGCCTGGTATTCGAAGGCGTTGGGCACCCGTCGGGCGCTTGGAGTGGTTGGAATCAGAGCGACAATTACGTCCGGTGACTATGGGCGCCTGATGCCCTCACGGCCTGCCCCTAATGCCTTTCTGGCTGTTGTAGCAGCCTCTAGACTGGGCAGCGTCAGCGGATAGTCACTAGAAAAATCGAGACTGTCGATATTGACGCTGGCGTCCAATACTTGGGGTGACTCCACGACTTGGAACGCACCACAGGCCTCCCCTTCATCGCAGATAACATTGTCGTTATCGGTATCTGTACCGGCCCACAGTTCATAGTTACCGGTGGGTACGTTCACGAGGCTAAAGTCGTAGTTATCCTCTAAACGGGTCACGGTTCGGGTAACGACTTCCCGAGTCTGTGCGTCGATCACCAGCAAGTACACGGCGCCAATATCGCCTTTGAGTCCGCCACCGACGCGCATAATGACGTTGATCTGGCCGTCACCCGCAGTACTTACTAGGGTGGCTCTACCGAGGTAGCTGCCGGACTTTAATCCTGCTCGGTCAAGGGTCAGACGCCAGTTACCCAGACCGGCGCCGTTGGTGGTCAGAGGTTCGATTGACAGCCATGGCACGTCGCTGCTTGCGTCGACAATGCTTAATTCACCACCCCCAAGATTGCTGACGATAATGTCCGCCTCATCAAGCGCCGTACCGAAATTGATGGTACGTGATGACAGGCCCAGGCGCGGCGGTAACTCGAGTGTGCCGCCGGCGGCTTCAACCGCGGTTGCGACCGCTTTCGCGCCGTTGATGAGTCCCCAGCCGTAGTCATTATCCCGTCCAGCGGGGCCAAGATCGTCGGTTAGCAATCCCGCTTCGAGGAAGGCTTGTAGATCATTACTGGTGAGTGCTGGATTGACCGATTTCATGAGTGCAAAGACACCAGAAACATGGGGCGTTGCCATGGATGTGCCCTCTAACAATACATACTCAGGGTTATCGGCGGTGTAGTAGGTACTCAGAACGCCATCGGGTTGGCCGTCGCCATTGCGATCGGTGTCTAGACGACCACCGGGCGCAACTAAATCGAGGTTGCTGCCTCGATTGGAATAGGTGGTCCGATTAGCCTGAGCGTCTGTCGCGCCCACGGCAAAGACATTGTCGTATCTCGCAGGGTAGTCGACCACCGCAGCACCTTCGTTACCACTGGCGGCGACGATGATAATGCCCTGCTGCGCAATATCATTAATGAGATTCTGCTCGGCACTACTAAAACTACCCGCCCCTAGGCTCAGATTAATGATGTCAGCAGGTTTACTGGGGACCAGCCCCGCGTCATTGTCAAAACCCGCCGCGTAGCGCATGGCTTGCAAGACATCATAGACACTGCCGCTACCGTCGGCTGCTAGCGCCCGCAATGGCATGATGCGGCTGTTATAGGCAACGCCCGCAATGCCGATTCTGTTATCGCCAGTTGCGGCCACGGTACCTGCCACATGTAGCCCATGGAAACTGCCCGTGCGAAACGCGCCGCTGTCGCCGTCAATGTCCGTCGGATCATTGTCGAGGCCGTCGCCATCGGCCGCATCGCTTGGGTTCGCGATAAAGTCGTAGCCATCCACTAGCTGTCCGATGATATCCGGGTGATCGGCGATAATCCCTGAGTCAATAACTGCCACCACCACGTCAGGACTGCCCGTGGTCACGTCCCAGGCGGCGGGTACGTTGATGAGTTCGTAGTGCCACAGAAAGTCGATAAAGCGATCGTTGGGTAGGGCGCTGGCGTGAACCTTGCGATTGGGCAGTGCGTGACGGACTCCGGGTTCCCGGGCAATTAACTTGGCGGCTGTGGTGCTTTCCCATTGCTGCAGCAACGCACTGTTGTGGCGCAGGGCTTCACGTTGGGCGAGCAGCCGGGGGCTCAGATTCCGCTGATCAAGCAGACTAGAGCCAGATCGTGCCACTAAACGCCGCAGCCGTCCTACGTCGCCCCCACGTTGTGTCAAGCTGTAGGTAGATTCCACATGACGTCGTCGTTGTTCGCTGATCTCGGGTAACAGCACTGTCTCTGCATCGAAAGCCACCAGGACTTCACCGGCAACCACCGACGATGCAGCCGGCGCTGCGGTAAGGCTATTGCCCAGGGCAAGATTGTAGTTTGACGCGCCGCTGAACACTTCTACCGATAGGTAATACACTGCATTTGAGGGCACTGAGAGCTGCTCGATCTGGTCAACGCCGTCTGAGAAAGCCACGACAATACCGCTTTCGTCATAGAGGTA
>CAJXNM010000044.1 GCA_913057135.1 uncultured Halieaceae bacterium | reverse complement strand
TTATCGGTTTCGGTCCAGGCGGTAATTTCCAAGCAATCGGGCAAGGTGTCTGGCGCTACCACCAAACTGTGATAACGAGTGGCCGTAAAAGGTGTAGGCAAACCAGAAAAAACGCCGACGCCCTGATGATAAATGGGACTTGTTTTGCCGTGCATGACAGTCGGGGCACGCACAATATGAGCGCCATAAACGGCACCAATGCTCTGCTGACCCAAGCAAATCCCAAGAATCGGCAACTTACCGGCAAAATGGGCAATCACCGACATGGAGATACCCGCCTCGGTGGGTGAGCAGGGCCCTGGGGAAATACAGATCTTATCGGGCGCAAGCTGCTCAATACCTGCCAAATCAATCTCATCATTCCGGCGTACGTCAACCTCGGCCCCCAATTCCCAAAGGTATTGCACGACATTCCAAGTAAAGGAATCGTAGTTGTCGATCATGACTATTTTGGGCACTGACAGACTCTCACTCGGGGATGGTTAACAAATGCAGCACTGGGGCTGTTATTGGTCTTGATTACAGACCATTGCGACGGCGCGTAACATCGCTCGGGCTTTATTCAAGGTTTCCTCCCACTCGGATGCTGGCACCGAATCGGCGACAACGCCAGCACCCGCCTGAACATACACCTTGTTGTGTTGAATGACCGCGGTGCGAATAGCGATGGCAGTATCCATATCACCAGCCCAAGACAAATACCCGACGGCACCACCGTAGACACCACGCTTCACAGGCTCTAACTCGTCGATGATTTCCATAGCGCGCACTTTAGGGGCGCCGCTCAAGGTACCCGCAGGCAACGTTGCTCTTAAGGCATCTACGGCAGACAGATTTTCACGCGCGCTCCCTGTAACGTTGGAGACGATGTGCATGACGTGGGAATAGCGCTCGATGACCATGTTCTCCGTGAGCGTCACAGTGCCTGGTTCCGCTATGCGGCCCACATCGTTGCGCCCTAAATCGATCAGCATTAGATGCTCGGCAATCTCCTTAGGGTCCGATAACAAGTCTTGAGCTAATGCCTGATCCTCGGCCTCGGTCTTACCGCGCCGCCGCGTACCCGCAATAGGCCGGACCGTCACCTGGCCCTGCTCTGCCCGCACAAGAATTTCGGGGGATGAACCGACAATCTGAAAGTCGCCCATATCCAGAAAGTACATGTAGGGCGACGGGTTGAGGTTACGTAATGCCCGATACAGGGATATTGGTTGATGGGTGTACGGTATTGTCATGCGCTGAGAAGGCACGACCTGCATCACATCGCCATCGAGGATATAACGCCGTATGTGCTCAACCCATTGCTCAAAGGTTTCACGGCTGGTACTGAACTGGGCGCTCTGCTCAATAGCAGAGGTGTCCTGTGCGCCCAGTGCGATGGGTTGTAAGGTCGGACCCGGTTCGGGAAGGCGCGCCTCAAGCTCATCGAGCCGTGCCGTGGCGCGTTGAAACGCCGCTTCTGGATCTTGGCCAGGCTCGCTGTTGACGACCATGGTGAGTGTGCCGGCCAGATTGTCGAACACCAAGACTTCTTCAACCAGCAGCAATAAAACATCGGGGGTATTTAAGCCATCGGGTGGGCAGGTCTGTGTCAGCTTATGCTCGACGTAACGCACGGTGTCATAGCCAAAGTACCCCACAAGCCCGCCGTGAAAGACGGGTAATCCTGGTATCGGCGCGTTGTTAAACTCGGCCTGCACGCTTTCAATGTAGTCCAGCGGATCGTCAACCTGATGCACTGCGAGCTCACGATCCCCCTGCCACCAGGAAACCGACTGGCCTCGAACAACCAACCGCCGCTTGGCTGGCAAACCAATGATGGAGTATCGACCCCATTTCTCGCCGCCCTGCACGGACTCAAATAAAAAGGAAAAGGGGCCTCGGGCCAGCTTGCGATAAGCCGATAGCGGCGTCTCGGTATCGGCCAGAACCGTACGAGCAACAGGCACGCGATTGTAGCCCGCTGCACACCAGCGCTGAAATTCAGCCAGATCCATCATCGGGAGACGCTAGTCAACTCGGCACGCATCTGATCAATGACTGCCTTGTAATCGGGCTGGTTGAAGATGGCAGACCCGGCTACAAAGGTATCGGCTCCCGCCGCGGCTATTTCGGCGATATTGCCCGGACCAACACCACCGTCGACCTCCAACCGGATGGGTAATTCCGATTGATCAATCAAAGCCCGGGCTTCACGTAATTTTTGTAGAGTCGCAGGTATAAAAGCCTGACCGCCAAATCCTGGGTTCACGGACATCAGTAAAATCATGTCGACTTTATCCATCACGTAGCGCAAGGCATCGAGTGGTTGAGCTGGATTGAAAACTAATCCCGCCTTACATCCCGCATCGCGAATCAACTGCAGGGAACGATCAACATGGGTTGATGCATCGGGGTGAAAAGTGATGTAACTGGCACCGGCATCCGCAAACATCCCAATAAGGGCATCGACCGGCTGCACCATAAGGTGCACATCGATGGGGGCGGTGATGCCATGCTGACGCAGCGCCTTGCAAACCATGGGACCTATCGTGAGATTGGGTACGTAGTGATTGTCCATGACATCGAAGTGCACAATATCGGCACCCGCCGCGAGGACATCATCGACTTCTTGGCCGAGGCGTGCGAAATCAGCCGACAAAATCGACGGCGCTATCTGAAAAGGAAGTTGCTGCATGGTGGCGAGAATGCTCTTAAGTTAATCGTTACCAGCGTCGCATTTTACCGGTTGCGAACCTTTGTCGCGACTGGGATAGGGCAATGGATAGTAACACCCGCATTTATGGGATTGGCGCCGAACCCAGCGTATCCCTCAGTCGATACAAACGCGCTGGCGTACCGACATCCTCCCAGTAGCCCTGCCACAGCTCCCCGGTCACCAAACCGTTTTCTATAGCTCGGTCGAGTAGTGGCCGCATTGGGCCCACGTCCTTACCGCAGCCTGCAAAAAATGCGGGGTGATAGACAGCCATACCACTGAAGGTAGCCGTTTGAGCTGAGATATCACTTGCGGCTGATTCCGATGAAACCGAAGCGACACCACTGGAGGCGCTAATCGCCACCCTGCCCGATTTCTCTAGGCGAAAATCCCCATCGGGATGCTGTGGCGGATTGGGCACAAGCACCAAGTGGGCACCACCGCTTTCGGGCTGATGTTGCTTCAGCTGGGCAAATGGATACGGGCAATAAATATCGCCATTAAGCACCAAAAATGCTGCGTCATCTTCGGCGAGCCAAGGTAGCGCCTGAACAATACCACCTGCGGTTTCAAGGGGTTCAAGCTCAGAGGAGATGCGGATGCGCAAACCCCATTGGCTACCATCACCACAAAATGAAATGATTTGCTCGCCCAGCCAACTACAATTGACAACCACATCACGAAAGCCCGCCCGCGCCAGACCCTGCAGGTGATGCTCGAGCAAACTCATACCCCCTACCTCAAGCAGTGGTTTGGGGGTGTGCTCCGTCAGTGGTCGCATACGCGTGCCGAGACCAGCGGCCAGTATCATCGCTCTCACGGCAGTATCACCTCTCGGTACCAGCTTTGGCCCTCGATAGTCGGCAAGAGCTCCTCAAACCACTGACTGAATGCACTGACATTAGGTTGCTGCGTCGAATAGAGCGACAGCACTGACCTGACATATGCCATCACCAGTGGCAAATCGTTTAGATAAGCGGCCTTACCGTCCCGTAAATAGAGCCGTGCAAAAATACCCAAGACCTTAATGTGGCGCTGCAGACCCATGAGATCGAACCATACTATCCACTGAGCAAAATCATGTGGCGGCACCCGGTGATTCTCTTCTAGGGTCTGCTGATGGCTTTGCAGCCAAGCTAACTGTCGACGACGAGGCCAGGCAATATAGCAATCCTTCAGTAGTGATACTGGGTCGTATGTCACCGGACCGATGACGGCGTCTTGGAAGTCGATCACAGCCAACTCACCGCTGGGTAGACACATTAAATTGCGACTGTGAAAATCACGGTGCACAAGCACAGAGGGCTGAGACAAGGCACTGCGCACCAAATCGTTACACAGGGCCTCAAACACCGCGGCTGACTCATCATTCCACGGTATTGCCAGCAATTTCGTCACAAACCAGTCACGAAACAAATTGAGTTCATTCATGAGCTGCTGGCGATCGTAGCGGGGAATCTCTGCGGATTCGCAAGAAATACCTGCCATACGATCCAATGCACTGAAAGCCTTTGCATACCAAGCTCCAGCACTGTAGTCGGACAGCGCCGGCAGCAAAAGGTCGTTACCCAAGTCTTCCAGCAGCAAAAAGCCCCGCTCAAGATCGGTGGCAAGCACCTGTGGTACACGGACCCCCCCTTGTGACAACAGCGCCTGCACAGCTAGAAACTCGGGGTTTTTCTCACTCGGTGGTGAATCCACTGCAATGAGGGTCTTTTGCTGGGCACCGCTAGGGGTATCAAGGGATATTCGGTAATAACGACGCGGGCTCGCATCGCCGGCTATCAATGTCAGCGTCTCTCTCTGCAACACGGGTTCTACAGTGGCTAGCCAGTCCATCAAAGCCGATTCCCGGGACACTCCCACTGTCATTTAGCTGCCTCTCTTCGTCACTAGCGTGTCGTGTATACTGTCCCAGCGCTGCCAATTACCGCACGAACTGCCTACACGAGACGTCACTTTGCCTGCCCACTTCCGAACCGTACTTTACTTGGTAGTTGGTCTGAGCTGTACCAAGGCATACGCTGGCGAGAATACGGCGATTGAGACGATCCTTATTGCGCCAATTGACTGGCAGCCATTGTCTGTGCTGCCAGCAGCTGCTATCGATCGACGCTGTCGGCAATGTGGTGGCGCTTTTATCGATCCTTTAGCGGGCAACCCAGCCAGTGATCCGCTAACGACACCAGTAACCATCAGCGCCGCCGACACATCGATAAACCCCGAGCAAATCGAGGCGAGCGGTGGAGTTAGCGTTAAACAGGGTAGCCGTTTATTGCGCGCCGACAAAACAGTCTTCAACCGAGCGAATGGGCAAGGTGTTGCGACGGGCACCGTCACCCTGCGAGAACCGGGCCTGGTGCTTATGGGTGATCAAGCCGGGTACAGCACGGTAGATAACCGCGCCTCCCTGCAGGGCGCTCGTTTCGTACTCCACGGGAATCACCTGAGCGGAAGCGCAAATCGCCTCGATCGCAGTGATGATGGCAACATTACGGTACACGACGGCGCAGTGACCTTTTGCGCACCCGATGACCCCAGCTGGATACTGAGCGCTAACACTATCGATATCGAGCCGAAGACTGGCGTAGGAGAGGCGCGTGGGGCGCGTTTTGAAGTGGGTGGCGTGCCAGTGTTCTATTTACCTTGGCTGCAGTTCCCCATCGACGATCGCCGCAAGACCGGCTTGTTATTCCCTGATATTGGATCCGACACCCGGGGTGGCCTAGATCTCACCACACCCCTCTACCTCAACCTAGCGCCGAATTACGACCTCACCTATGCACCGCGTTTTATTGCCGAGCGGGGCCTAAATCATCAGATCAATGGACGCCTTCTCGATAAATCGGGGGGCTATTGGGATATGAACGGCGCCTATCTGTCTCAAGATGACAAGTATCGCGATGAGCTCGGCAACAATGACGGTACCCGATGGCTGGGCAACCTTCTGCACACAGGCCACTACACGGATCGCATTCGCACAACCCTCGACTACACACGGGTCAGTGATATCGACTTCATTCGCGATCTCGACAACGAGTCCTTAAGCGCACAACGCCAAACCGCTTTGATGCAGCTGGGACAAGTTGACTATCTGGGCAACGACTGGACCGTGTCGTTACAGACTCAAGCCTTCCAAAGCCTGGCTGAAGATATACAAAATGATTATAAAAAGTGGCCTCAAATTACCGCACAATGGCGGGGTAATGCCACGTGGAACGGTATAGAACCCATTGCACTGGCTCAGTATTCTAATTTCCAAGCCGGTGGTGACCGTGTTACCGGACAGCGCGGTTATACCGAAGTCGGCGCGTCTTACCCGCTAAGCTGGACCTGGGGTTTTCTGCGACCGGCGGTGAAATACCGGGCAGTCACCTATGAACTCGACGGCCCGCCCACTCTCATTGATGACAACCCCAGTGCGAGTGCACCAATGGTTAGTCTGGACGCAGGGCTTCTGTTCGAGCGTGCCGTCACATTAGGTGCCAACACGATGACTCAAACCCTCGAACCCCGGCTTCTTTACCTTTACAGTGGCTACACCGATCAACGGGCCAACCCGTTTTTTGATAGCGCGGAACTCACCTTTAGCTATGATCAAATGTACCGGGATACACGCTTTAGTGGTCACGACCGAATCGATGATGCCAATCAGGTGACCCTGGGGGTCACCACCCGCTTATTCTCAGATGCCGATGGCCGCGAACAACTTAATGCCAGTATTGGCCATATTTTTTATTTCCGTGATCGACAGGTAAGGCTAAACACAGCAGACCCAGCATTGACCCAGAGCGGTTCAGCAACCGCCTTTGAATTCAATTGGCAGCCCGGGCAAACATGGTCGGCGCGGGCCAGCGTTCTCTATGATGCGTACAACCAGAATTTTGATGCCGCCAGTGTCAGTGTCATACATAGATCCCAGAGCGGCGCTGTCTTTAACGCCGGGTACACCCTGAGGGAACCACCCCCGTCACTGCTTGACCGCCCCGTTACCGAGCAGGCAAATGTATCGGCCTACTACCCCCTTGATGACAATTGGCGTATTTTTGGCGCCCTTGAGTACTCCCTCGAAGCAAATCAAGCCGTAGAAGATATGTTGGGGGTCGAGTATGACAACTGCTGCTGGCAGGTCAGAATGCTCTACATGCGCTACATCGATACTGCCGGGGATTTCAATGGGAATTTTGCGGACCCGAATTTGGAGCGTGAAAACGCACTTCAGTTCCAGTTTGTGGTCAAAGGTATGGGCGGCTTCGGTTCGCGCGTAGAAAATCTACTTAACGATATGATCAGAGGCTTCGATGATCGCTATTAACCCTCGACAATTAACAGGACGGCGACACTACGCTCAACTAAGTGCTAAGGCTATCCTATGGCTGCTGATATCTGCATGCAGCTGCACGGTCAATATGGCATTAGCTGACTTGCAAACCCTAGACCGCGTTGTCGCCATTGTCGATGACGACATCATTTTGGCCACCGAGCTACAAGAACGCCTCGCCATGGTTTCAGAAGGCCTTGAGCGTCGCGGTGTCACCGCGCCCACCGAAGAGGTTTTGTACAGAGAAACCTTAGATCGACTGATCATGGAAAGTATCCAACTTCAGCTAGCCAATCGATACGGCGTTCGTATTCCTGATGCACAGCTCGATGACGCGATGGGAAGAATGGCTGCAAGCAACGGCCTCAACCTGGAGCAATTTCGCAGCGCCATCGAAGCGCAAGGCCAAAGCTATGTCGCCATGCGCGAGGAAATTCGTCGGGAAATGATGATTCAGCGGGTGCAGCAAGGGAACGTGAATCGAAATATTCAAATCTCGCAACAAGAAATTGATAATTTCCTCGCCACTGACGAGGGCGAGGCCATGACACAACCTGAGTTTCGAGTGGTACAAGCACTAGTGGAAACGGGTCGAGACGATAGTGACGATGTCCTCGCGGCAAAAGAGGCATTTGTGGATGGTGTGCTGGCGTCTATTCTCGACGGCAAGCCCTTCGAGGAGGCGGTGGCCACTATGGACCCCTACGTATTCAAAGGGGGTGACTTGGGCTGGCGCAAAATAGCCGACATTCCCAGTATGTTTGCAAGTGTGATTCCCCAGTTAAAAGTGGGAGAGACCGCCAAAGTCGAAAGCGGTGCCGGGTTTCATTTGGTTTATCTTGTCGATGAACGGGGTCGTGAGCGCCTCGTTGCTCAGACTCAAGTGCGCCATATTTTGATCAAGCCCACCGAAGTACTTGATGAAGAGGAAGCGCTGGCACTCATTAATAATCTTCGCCAGCGCATTATCGATGGCGAAGATTTCTCGGCCATTGCAAAAGAATATTCAGACGATATTGGCTCAGCGCAGGAAGGCGGTGAATTAGGCTGGACCAACCCGGGCCAGATGGTGCCCGAATTCGAATCAGCAATGGCGAGTGCTGAGATAGGCGTCGTTACCGAGCCCGTAAAATCACAATTCGGCTGGCATATCTTGGAGGTAACGGATCGACGAGATCAAAACGTCGCCGAAGAAATGCGACGCCGCCAAGTCGCCAACTATTTGCACCAACAAAAATACGATGAAGAACTCGAAGCGTGGCTACGTAAAATACGCAACGAGGCATTTGTCGATATTAAGTGAGCACGCCACTACCAAGAATTGTTATCAGTGTTGGAGAGCCTGCAGGTATTGGTCCCGACATTGTCATAGCTTGCGCACAACGTGCTTGGCCCGCTGAACTGGTCGTTGTTGGCGACAGGGCTGTACTTGCACAGCGCGCCCAACAACTTAAGCTGCCGCTTCGGCTAACACCTTATTCCAGCGGACACGCGGCAAAACTACACTCCCCGGGCACATTGTTTTGTGTCCATATTCCCACGCGAAGTCACGTTACCCCAGGGCAACTTGATGTAGCTAATGGGCCCTATGTGGTCGCTAGCCTGAACCAATGCGCCGAACTGTGTCGCTCCGGGGAAGCGGACGCTTTAGTTACCGCCCCTATTCAAAAGTCCA
This sequence comes from uncultured Halieaceae bacterium, assembly GCA_913057135.1. GTDB lineage: Bacteria > Pseudomonadota > Gammaproteobacteria > Pseudomonadales > Halieaceae > Luminiphilus. The sequence continues at coordinate 12,354 of CAJXNM010000044.1, read as the reverse complement.
TTATCAACGAGGCCGGCATACCATTTTCCGGGCACACCGAGTATTTAGCCGAGCTCACTAATACAAAAACCGTGGTCATGCTCTTGGCCACACCCACCATGCGGGTGGCACTGGCGACGACACATGTGCCACTTTCACAGGTCCCTAAAGCTATCACTCGAGATCGACTGACGGATGTTATTACTGTCTTGGACACCGATCTCAGAACAACTTTTGGGTTGACCGCACCCAATATCGTGGTGCTTGGCCTCAACCCTCACGCGGGTGAAGCGGGAAATCTGGGTACCGAGGAAATCGATACCATTATTCCGGTAATCGATGAAATGAACGGGCGTGGATTCACTCTGACGGGCCCTCTGCCAGCGGATACCGCTTTTAACACAAGCAACCTTGAAAACGCTGATGCCTTTTTGGCGATGTACCATGACCAAGGCCTTCCGGTTTTAAAATATGCGGGCTTTGGCGAAGCGGTTAATATTACCCTTGGTCTTCCCATTATTCGAACATCGGTCGACCACGGTACAGCACTGAATATTGCGGGTACGGGAAAAGCGAGCGCCAGCAGTTTGGTTAGCGCACTGACTTCCGCGATCGAACTTTCGATAGCAAAAAAAACATACCAAACCTAGCCCCCAGACCCTTTATTTTTCTCATCATAGGCCCTACTATTGTCTCAGAACGTCATCGCAAACCGTCCATAAAAGGTGGCATTGATCACCCAAATATACACAAGGATATTCAAAGCAATGAACGACGAAGAGATTATTGCATCACTGGCCAAATCGAAAACCGTTGCTAAACGACTTGCCAAAAAGGCAACCGTGTCACAAGTCGAGCGAGCCATTGGTAATCTTCAACTGGCACTGCAGGATGCAAAAAAACGAGAACAAGAAAAAGAGAGCAAGCGCAAAGAAGCGAGCTTGAAAAAGTTAAGTGCGATGGTCTCTGAGCTGGGATTAGCGCCCGAGGATCTTGCGAAAATTACTGGCGCCACGGTGGGGAAAAAACGCAAGGCCGTATCCAAAAATAAGCCGGGGCCAAAAAGTGGTAAAAAAGTGGCACCGAAATATCAAATCACTCACGAAGGTAAGCACATTCAATGGACAGGCCGCGGCCGCATGCCTGTTGCGTTCCGAGAGTTCTTAGAACAGGGCGGCAGCTTGGAGCAATGTCTTATCGATGCCGCTAACTAGTGGGGCTTAGGGGCAGAGCACGGGTTTCGCTATCAAGCAGGAAGTTAAATGGGCTCACCCTTGCACCTTGCGTTTTTACATCATTTGATGTTCGCGGGGCTTGATCTTTGCACAGTTTGCTTCTCGTATAGCTTGGTTTTTGTATAGCATAGAGCTTGATTTGTGCATGGCTTGATTTGTGCATGGAGAGAAGCCTACTTTTAGAGCATCAAGACAAAACAGCGATAGCGAATCGGGTTCAATGGCGCGAATAAGTCAGGCTCACACACCCCGGAAACGGTTTGGTCAGAATTTCCTCACCGATGACGGGGTAATTCAAAGCATCACCCGAGCTATCAATCCGAAATCTGTCGACCATATTGTAGAAATAGGTCCGGGCCAGGGGGCGCTCACAGCCCCCGTCATCCAATCGGGCTGTCGACTCGATGCCATTGAACTTGATCGAGATCTGACGACGCTATTGCTGGCATCATTCAGCATACATACCGGCTTCACACTCCATAACGCCGACGCGCTGACCTTCGATTATTCACAACTACGAAGGGGCAGCGAGCCACTGCGTGTGATTGGCAATTTGCCCTACAATATATCTACACCCCTTCTGTTTCATCTACTTGATCAAAAAGAACATTTCAGTGACATGCATTTCATGTTGCAAAAGGAAGTGGTCGATCGCATGAGTGCTGCGCCCGGCACCAAACACTGGGGTAGATTGGGGGTTATGTGCCAGTATTTCTGTAAGGTAGAGTGTTTATTCGACGTGCCCAAGGACGCTTTCTATCCACCCCCGAAAGTGCAGTCTGCCATTGTTCGACTTATTCCTAGAGCGGGCACTGCTGTTAACAGGGAAGAGGCAACGGCATTAGGCAAGGTGACCAAGATTGCTTTTGCACAGCGGCGAAAGACGCTGCGTAATAATTTCAAAGACACGTTCGATGACAAGGTATTCGAAAGTGCAGGAATTGAACCTGGTGCGCGAGCAGAGACACTGTCGATTGATCAGCTTCTAGCGCTCAGCCGTCACCTGCCTGTGGTGTGATTTACCGACCAGTCGTTTAATTTACCGAGCAGGAGGCCGAGATGGCCACATTCGCCATCGGCGATATTCAAGGTTGCTTTGACGAATTTAGCGCGTTGCTAAAAAAAATTGATTTTCGTGATGATCGCGATGTTCTGTGGTCGGTGGGCGACATTATCAACCGAGGCCCGAATAACATTGCCACATTACGCTGGTTCTACGACCACCGGGATCAAGTGAATGTGGTGCTCGGCAACCATGACCTCCATCTGCTGGCCACGTGGCATGGCGCCGCCCAGCCTAGTCGATCCGATAATTTCCAGGACGTGCTGGCAGCCCCAGACGCGGACACACTGCTAAGCTGGCTTCAGAAACAACCACTGCTCTGGCATGACACTATTGGCGATACACACTTCACCATGGTCCATGCGGGGATCCCACCCATTTGGGATACAACAACCGCGCGTGGTCTCGCCGACGAAGTCCATCGGGTATTAGTCAGTGATCGAGCACCTTATCTTTTTGCGACCTTGTACGGGAATGAGCCCGCACGTTGGTCACCCCACATTTGCGGCTGGGCGCGATTGCGGCTCATTACTAATTACCTGACACGAATGCGCTTTTGCACCGCATCGGGTGCGCTTGACCTAAAGAGCAAAGATACAGCGCCCAAGCAGGCACACTTTCAGGGAGAAACTTTACAACCTTGGTTTGATCATCCCTTAAATTTAAAGGGCCATGAAACCATCGTGTTTGGTCATTGGGCTGCATTAGAAGGTAGGGCAAGCAACCCGCAAACGATTGCCCTCGATACGGGTTGTGTTTGGGGCAATGTCCTTACCGTCATCGACCTTGAGACCCTCAATCGCACCAGCGTGCCTGCTAAGGCCGCCTAACGATGGCAGCCATTGTTTATCGAGTGGGCGGCGCCGTGCGAGATAGTCTGCTCGGCTACCCGTACCACGAGACCGACTGGGTCGTGGTGGGCGCCACGCCAGAGTCACTGCTAAGCCAAGGCTTCCAACAGGTCGGGCGGGACTTTCCTGTCTTTTTGCATCCAGTCACCAAAGAAGAATATGCCCTAGCCCGCACTGAACGGAAAAAAGGTCATGGTTATCATGGCTTTGAGGTGCACGCTGACCCCTCGGTAACGCTTGAGCAAGATCTATCTCGGCGAGATCTAACCATTAACGCGATGGCGATGACCACCGATGGCAACATCATCGACCCGTATGGCGGCCAAGCGGATTTAAAAGCGCGGGTGCTACGGCATGTGTCACCGCATTTTGTGGAAGACCCCCTACGGGTTTTGCGGGTAGCCCGATTTGCCGCGAGGTACCACAGCATGGGGTTTTCAATTGCGGCGGAGACAATGGCGCTCATGACCGACATCGTGGCAGCGGGTGAGTTGGCACATTTGTCCCAGGAGCGGATCTGGGTCGAGACCGAACGCGCCCTCGGTGAGCAAACCCCTGCGGTGTATTTTCATGTGTTGGCTCGTTGTAACGCATTGCAGGCGCTTTTCCCTGCGCTGTCGGTGACCACAGGGGTTGACTTGTTAGAGCGTGCGGCGCCCTATTCAGTACGCACAGATGTCAGGTGGTCAGCACTACTTGCCGAGTTACCGGAGCTTCGGGCCCAAGACCTGTGCACTAAGCTTCGAGTGCCCAAAGCCACGGCGCTGCTCACGGCCAAGGTATGCTCGCTGAGGACTATCACCCGTTCAGCTCTGCAGGACGCAGATCGGTGTATGGCCTTATTAGAAGCACTGGATGCCCTGCGTAGAGATGAACCCTTCATCGGATACTGTGAGACTTTGGCGGCCCTTGAGAGCACATCCGCAGAGCAACATCCTGCACTGCAGCAATTAACAGCAGCTAGAGCCGTCGCAACTCAGATAACCATCCAAGACATTAATATCGAGGGCTTAGAGGGGCCGGCGATTGGCAGCGCCTTACGAAGCGCACGACAGCAGGCTATTGCAGACGCTCTAGCGATCCGATAACCCCGAACGGCTGCCGCGCTCAATCACCAGTCCGACCCCTCTGGCCTCAGGTACCGCGTTCGGTTTGGTAACTCTTAGGCGCATCCAGCTCAGATTGAACTGTTGCAGAAGGATTGCGGCCAAGTGCTCTACAAGGGTTTCCAGCAGTTGGTACTGGCTACGGCCCACCTCTTGGATGACGCACTGGGCAACCGCCGCATAATCGATAGCGTGATCAATACAATCATCGGTGGCAGCCGCCGCAGCGTCAGTGGCGAGCTCTAGATCAAACACCAAGGGCTGGCGAATAGTACGCTCCCAATCGTAGACGCCAATGACCGCCTCGGTTTGTAAGCCTTCGATAAAAATGCGGTCTGTCATGGGGTCGGCCTCGGTGGCGTCAATTCTGTCATCGGCCAGCGCGGGCGGACCTCTGCGGTGTCGCTATCACACTGGCCAGCAGACATTCGCAGGGCGCCTGCGTAAGCAATCATTGCACCGTTATCGGTACATAGCCTGAGTGCCGGGTAATACACACCCACCCCATCCGGTGCCAGTTTGTCTGCCAGAGCTGCGCGCAGCGTGCGGTTTGCACTCACACCGCCCGCCATCACAAGGGTTTTTAACGCCTCTTGGCGCAGCGCACGACGACATTTAATAACCAGGGTGTCCACCACCGCTCGCTCGAATGCGTAGGCGATATCAGCCTTGTCTTGGTCGCTAAGGCCGGTTTGCTCCCGACACTGTTTTACGGTGGTTAGCGTATGGGTTTTGAGACCCGAGAAACTGAACATGAGCCCCGGATGTTTCACCATAGGGCGCGGAAACTCAAAACGATCGGGATTCCCGCTTTGAGCCAAAGCCGCCACATGGGGACCACCAGGATAGGGTAAACCCAACATCTTGGCCGTCTTATCAAAGGCCTCACCCGCGGCGTCATCGACCGACTCCCCCAGCAAACGGTACTCACCCAAACCGTCAACCCTCACCAACTGGCTGTGGCCACCGCTCACCAGCAGCGCCACGAACGGGTACGGGGGCGGCGAATCAGCCAGTAATGGCGCCAATAAATGACCCTCCATGTGGTGTATTCCCAAACTGGGCACACCTAAACCCCGGGCAATTGATCGGCCTAGCGTCGCCCCCACCATCAGCGCACCTACTAATCCCGGGCCGGCGGTGTAGGCCACGCCATCAATCGCGCTTTTGTCACAACCGGCCTCAGCCAACACCTGATCGATCAGAGGCAGGGCTTTTCGGATGTGATCCCTCGAAGCCAACTCGGGTACCACGCCACCGTACACAGCATGCACATCGACTTGGCTGTACAGGGCATCGGCAAGTAAACCCTGCTTCGTATCGTAAAGCGCGATACCGGTCTCGTCGCAACTTGTTTCGATTCCGAGCACCAGCACGGCGTGTCCTTTTTCAGTCATTGAGGGTCGTGAAAACTAACACGTCACTACCTTTTGCAAAATGCCTTTGACAGGCCTATACTGCGCGCCCCTTATATCTGGGTGCCTAGCCGCGGGCGGGCCCCTTGAACGTTAACAGGAAGTGATTGAATGCCTTCAGTTAAGGTAAAAGAAAACGAGCCCTTCGACGTTGCTCTGCGTCGTTTTAAGCGTTCCTGCGAGAAAGCAGGTCTGCTGGCCGAAGTGCGTAAGCGCGAGCACTACGAGAAACCGACTACCGTGCGCAAGCGTGCTGCAGCTGCAGCCGTTAAGCGCCACTTGAAGAAGATGTCTCGCGAGAACCGCAAGCGTCAGCGTTTGTACTAAGCAAGAGACGATTCTGGTGAGTGAGTCGACCTTAGTCGCCGATGTCAAAGCGGCCATGAAAGCCGCGATGAAAGCGAAAGACAAAGAACGCCTTGCAACCATTCGCCTTATTCAGGCGGAATTCAAGCGCGTGGAAGTCGATGAGCGTATTGACGTCGATGACGCACGTGCTTTGGCTATTATGGATAAAATGCTCAAGCAGCGTCGTGATTCTGCACAACAGTATCAGGACGCTGGTCGGGACGAACTAGCGGCCCAAGAGCAATCCGAAATCGCCGTTATACAATCGTTTTTGCCCGCTCAACTCAGTGATGACGAAATTAACGCGCTGATTGACGACGCCTTGAGCGGTATTGAGGCCAGCGGCATGGCGGCCATGGGGCCCCTAATGGCCGTTATAAAGCCAAAGCTGCAGGGACGTGCCGACATGGGCGCTGTATCCAAGCTCGTGAAGGCGCGCCTCAACTCCTAGTGCCACAAGCACCTTGCGCCCCGTTATAACCACCTGCGGGAGCTAACAGTGGCGCGCATTCCACAAAAGTTTATCGATGACTTACTCGACCGTGTCGACATTGTGGAAGTCATCGATCGCCGTGTGAAACTTCGCAAGACGGGAAAAAACTACGCCGCTTGCTGTCCCTTTCACGACGAGAAGACCCCGTCTTTTAGCGTTAATCCCGAGAAGCAATTTTTCTACTGCTTCGGCTGTGGCGCCGGAGGAAATGCCCTGGGTTTTCTCATGGATTTTGAGCGGATTGAGTTCCCTGAGGCTGTAGCCAACTTGGCCCAAAGTGCCGGACTTGAAGTGCCCAAAGAGGAAGGCGGCGGTAACCGAGTGCCGCATCAGGACAGCCATCGCCCACTCTACGAGCAACTCGAAAACGCAGCGCTGTTCTATGAACGTGCGCTACGGCAACATCCCGACGCGCCCAAAGCTGTTAACTACTTAAAAAAAAGAGGCCTCACCGGTCAGATCGCGAAGGCGTTTCGACTGGGTTTTGCACCCCCCGGCTGGGACAACTTACTCAGCACCTTGGGTATCAACGACGCTCAACAGGCACTCCTGAGTAAAGCCGGTGTGCTGGTGACCAATGACAAGGGTCGCACCTACGATCGATTTCGAGATCGGATAATTTTCCCGATTCTCGATGCTCGTGGCCGCGTGATTGCCTTCGGTGGGCGTGTTTTAGGGGATGACAAGCCGAAATACTTAAACTCTCCAGAGACACCTGTTTTCCAAAAATCGAGAGAGTTATACGGCCTTTACCAAGCGCGGAAATCCAATCGCAGCCTTAGCCGGATAGTGGTGGTTGAGGGCTATATGGATGTTATTGCGCTGGCACAGCACGGCATCCATTACGCGGTCGCGACCCTTGGTACTGCCACCTCGGAGCACCACCTTGAACGCTTATATCGCCACGTTTCGGAAGTCGTGTTCTGTTTCGATGGTGATGACGCGGGCCGCAAAGCGGCTTTTCGCGGCTTGGAGGCGGCGCTGCCGGTCATGCAGGACGGTAGACAAGCGCGCTTTTTGTTTCTACCCGAAGGCGAGGACCCCGACAGTTTGGTGAGGGCCAAAGGACAGGCCCACTTAGAGCATCTATTCGCCACTGCCGCCCCACTGGAACAGTTTTTATTCGATCAGCTTGCAGAGGGTATCGATCTGAAGACCCTCGATGGAAGAGCGCGCTTCTCAAAAATTGCTGCGCCCCACCTCAAGCGACTGCCCCAAGGGGTATTCCGCACACTCATGTTTCAAGCTCTGGCCGAGCGTACAGGTATAGACGTCGACAGCTTGCTACGACTTCAAGCGCCACCCCCTAACCCGAGCACAGGGGCGCACTTAAGCCCAACGGGCTACGGGTTCCCCGATGATCAGGAGTCGGTGCCGGTTGACTACTACGACGAACTGCACAGCCCGAGTCAAGGCTTAGACGCCTACCCTGACGACACTACTGTCGACACCAGGACAATAGCGAGTAGCGACAGTAGCTTGGTGCCAAATCATACCGACCCCATGCATCGGATATTGGGCTTATTGGTGCTGAAACCCGACCTTGGCCGTCAACTCGATGCCGGGTTGCTACCCGATAATGATCGGCTCGACCAACAGCTATTCCACGCCCTGTTAGAGCACATCAATGACCATCAGGATATGTCCACCGCCGCGTTGCTTGGTTTCTGGCATGGCACGCCACAGGGCCAGTTACTGGCAGACCTTGCCGGACGGGAACCACTAGAAGACGAGCGCGGCCAGCAAGCGCTGTTTTTCGCGCTACTCGAGCAGCTGGCTCGAGAGCGGCAACTGTTGCATCTGCGCCAGCGCCTCAATGCACTCAAAGCCGCACCCTACGCCAGCTTGTCGCCAGAAGAGAAACAGGAGCTGCTTGCCCTGACCACCGAGATCAGAACACTGAGTGGGCGTCGCTAGACGGTATGAGGACTGGCTGGCTGCAGCCCAGCAAGACTAGCCACTTGATTTCTATGACAAAACCGCCAAACTTCGCGGATAAAAATAAAATGGCAAAAAGTCTAGTCTTTGACCAAATTCGTCAGAAGTGATGGCTGATCCAGGGCGCACGCGCTACAATCTCGAACTTATTTTTTGTTAATCAACACAGGTTTCCGAATGTCCGAAAAAGTGCATCAGCAAAGCCGTCTAAAAGCACTTATCGCCAAAGGCAAAGAACAGGGCTACCTCACCTACGCCGAGGTAAACGACCACCTCCCTCAAGATATATCGGAGCCAGACCAAGTCGAAGACATCATCCAGATGATCAACGACATGGGTATTCAGGTATTCGAGCAAGCCCCCGATGCCGATGAACTCATACTGACTGAAGGCGATCGCTCAGCAGATGAGATAGCGGCGGCAGAAGCGGCGGCTGCGCTGGCAGCGGTTGAGAATGAAGCGGGCCGAACCACCGATCCAGTGCGCATGTACATGCGTGAAATGGGCACCGTGGAACTGCTGACCCGCGAAGGCGAGATCGTCATCGCAAAGCGTATCGAAGAGGGTATTCGAGAGTTAATGTCCGCCCTCGCCCACTATCCCGGTGTCGTTCGAAAATTGTGCGACGACTACGACCTAGTGGCAAAAGAAGAGCGCAAATTGTCCGATATTTTGGTCGGTTACTTGGACCCGGCGGACCACGTACCCTCGGCACAGGAAATCGCTGAGCAGAACGCCGCGGCTAACGATGATGAGGGTGAAAACGAATCAGGCCCTGATCCTGTTGAGGCCAAGAAGCGCTTCACAGCGCTCAAGCGTCAGTGCACCAAAACCGAGAAGGCCATCGAGAGCCATGGCCGAAATAGCGCTAAGGCCATCGCCGAGATGGAGAAACTCGGCGAGTTGTTTAAATTTTTCAAATTAACGCCCCGCACATTTGACCCACTCATTGAAGAGCCACGACTTGCGCTACAAGTAATTCGAGAGCAAGAGCGTGAAATTATGCGCATCGCAGTACGCGAGTGCCGCATGGATCGCAAAGAGTTCATCAAGAGCTTCCAAGGTGCCGAAAGCGATTTACGCTGGCTTTCAAAACAATCTCGCAAGAAAGATGTGGGTGCACGGCTCGCTGATTTCAAAGAGGACATTCAGCGCTTACAGCGACGCATTGGCGAAGTTGAAGAGGTCACTGGCTTATCGGTAGCCGACATTAAAGAAATCAACCGGCGCATGAGCATGGGAGAAGCCCGCGCCCGACGCGCTAAAAAAGAGATGGTTGAAGCCAACCTGCGTCTGGTTATCTCGATCGCGAAGAAATACACCAACCGCGGACTGCAGTTCCTCGATCTCATTCAGGAGGGCAACATAGGCCTCATGAAAGCGGTCGATAAGTTCGAATATCGCAGAGGCTACAAGTTCTCGACCTATGCCACCTGGTGGATCCGCCAGGCGATTACTCGCTCGATTGCTGATCAGGCGCGCACCATTCGGATACCGGTGCATATGATTGAGACCATCAACAAGCTCAACCGTATTTCACGTCAAATGCTGCAAGAGATGGGCCGTGAGCCTACCCCGGAAGAACTCGGGGAGCGCATGGACATGCCAGAAGATAAAGTGCGCAAAGTGCTGAAAATAGCCAAAGAGCCCATCTCGATGGAGACCCCCATCGGTGATGATGAAGATTCCCATCTGGGCGACTTCATCGAGGACACTACCATTGCCAGTCCCGTCGATTCAGCTACAGAAGAAGGGCTCACTGAAGCCACAAAAGATGTTCTTGCTGGCCTGACGGCGCGGGAAGCAAAAGTACTGCGCATGCGTTTCGGTATCGATATGAATACCGACCACACGCTGGAGGAAGTGGGTAAGCAATTTGATGTGACTCGAGAGCGTATTCGTCAAATTGAAGCCAAAGCGCTGCGCAAACTGAGACACCCTACCCGTTCAGATTACCTGCGCAGCTTCCTCGACGAATAAGCCCCGGGGGCTCAGAGATACCGGCATTGGTCATAGTGGTATCGCTGACCGCGCTTTTGAAGCTGGCGCGAACAGCGCGGTTACAGAATAGGGTTGGTGATCGGTAGCTCAACGGTAACCGACAAACCGAATCCAACGTTCTCCAATGACCGGTTTTCTAGGCGGATAGACCCACCCAATTCATCGGCAATGGCCGCTGCCACAGTCAACCCCAGACCGGGATGACTGCCGTCGGTTGCGGTGGTGAAGTAGGGTTCAAACACACGTGGTAGCAGCTCATCGGGGATGCCACTGGCATTGTCAGCGACAGTAAACCGGTAACACTCACTAGTGATCGTTTCCGTAACGTCGATACGGCGCAGGTTGCTGCCAGCCTCTAAATCAATGCCCGCGCCACTGTTGGCAGCGGCGGTCATTAATGCCACCGGGTCCGATGCGGCAACAGCACTTGCAGCAAGGGCCTCTACGGCGTTATCAATAATCGCCACAATGAGTGTCTGCAACGCAGCCGGATCGGCCTGTAATTCACCCGTCCCTTCAGCGGCGGTATGGTGCAGGTCTATCATCTCTGCGCTGAATCGTCGGGACATTAAGGCCAACGCCACGCGCATGGCGGCCATCGGCTGAATTGTGGCGACGCCCCCACGGCTCGTGGGTGAAAACGACTTCATGGCGCCGACAAGTTCAGCGGCCCTAGATATCTGCGCATCGATAGCAGCTAATTTATCGAGAGCGGCGGCTGGATCGAGAGTACCTTTTTCGAGACCGCGACGAAGGTTAAAGGCCGCCATACGGATCACATTCAGTGGCTGGTTGATCTCATGGGCCGCACCGGCCGAAATCTTACCGACGGCAGCCAGGGGCGCAGCATGCTCTAGCCGCTGCTCTAGCTCGGCAACAGTCAGTGAAGAACTGGTCGGCGGGGTTGCCGCCGACCGTTCAGGCAAGGACTTGATATCAGCCATTCTTCTTCAACGAACAGGTGTTAATACCCAGCAATGAGTACGGCGGGCACCATCCCATCAAAGCGGTGGCCAAAGGCACTAAACCAACGGCCCCCCACCAGTTCTGATACATGACGCCGGCGGCTATCATTGCGATACCCACAACAATACGAATGGTTTTATCGGCACTACCTACATTGGCTTGCATGATGTTTGTCTCACTATTTCAACTAGCGTTGCACAATCAAGATACCCTCAATGACGTTCGGTCATGAGAAGATATCGCGATGTCCCCCTGGCGCATCGCCCGTCAAGGCTACCACTCGCGTTGTTATAAACATATAACAAAAAAGAAAATGATAACGATTCGCGAAAACGATTAACAAAACTAAAGGAAAGTCCTATGGAAATGCAAAGTCTATTTTCACTCAAAGGTAAACGTGCACTGGTTACTGGTGGCTCCCGCGGTATCGGCTTGATGATCGCTAAAGGCTTCATTGCACAGGGCGCCAAAGTTTATATCTCATCACGTAAAGCCGACGTCTGTGATTCGGTAGCTGCCGAACTGGGTGATAGCTGCACTTCCCTGCCGATGGATGTATCAACGGTTGAGGGTTGCAAAGCATTGGCAGCAGCCTACGCTGAACACGAGGACGGCTTAGAGATTCTGGTGAACAATGCAGGGGCTGCCTGGGGTGAGCCTATTGAGACCTTTCCAGAGTCAGGCTGGGACAAGGTCATGAACCTCAATGTGAAATCCCCGTTCTTTTTGACCCAAGCTTTACTGCCGACACTACAAGCGGGTGCGTCATCTGATAACCCCGGCAAAGTCATTAATATTGCATCGATCGATGGGTTGCGCCTGAACCCCTGGGAAACCTACAGCTATCAAGCATCCAAAGCTGCTGTGATTAACCTCACCAAACGCTTAGCGGCACGACTCGTCAAAGATAACATTAACGTCACCGCCATATGCCCCGGCGCGTTTGCCTCAGAGATGAA